>JAJPZJ010000027.1 GCA_021204405.1 Tannerellaceae bacterium
CTGCTATCAGCTAAAACTCCGACTTCAAATCCAGAATTTATAATAGGACATTATGTGGATAATCATTTAGAAAGATATACCATAAAAGGAGATTTAACCCAACAGGCTAATAAGTGGCTTACTATTGGATTAAACATGCAGGGAACCCGTTCTTCTAACAATGGAGTATTAAACGGACCGAATAACTTAAGTGGTGCCAGTTATGCATCTATACGTATGCTACCAAACGTACCGGTTTATAGTGATGAACACGAATCCGGATATAACATTAAAGATAAAGCGTTAGGAGGAGGCAGTAACCTGAAAAACATTGATGACAACACGCCCAATATCGTATGGGTATTAGACAATTATGTAGATAGACTGCAAAATACCCGTGTAATCGGTGGTGGATGGGCAGAAATCAAATTTATGGATGGCCTTACGCTGAAAACGCAGGGAGGTATGGATTTAGGTTCATCCGACGAATATGTATATCGTCCACCGGAACATGGTGACGGAGAAAGTGCAGGTGGTTATATTTATGATTATCGCATAACTAATAGGAACTGGAACTGACAGAATATTCTTAATTTCTACCGTACATTTAATTCTGTTCATAATGTTGCTGCTACTTTCGTACAGGAATATACTTACAATGAATTCGAGTATATGCGTGCGTATGTATCTAGCATGGCAGATACCTATTATACAGACCATATTATTTCCGATACTTACGATAACCAGACGGTTGCCGGTAATAAAACCTACAATGGACTAGCCTCTTATCTGATACGTGCAAACTACAATTATGATAGCAATATTATATTGGAGGTTCAGTAAGAAGGGATGGGCTATCACGTCTACCTTCTGATTCACGTTGGGGTACCTTCTACGGAGTTTCTGCTGCATGGCGTCTTTCACGTGAAGATTTCTGGCAAAGTTCAGTGTTGAATGAATGGGTTAATGATTTCCGTTTCCGGGCCAGTTATACCACTATCGGTAACTCTAATATCGGATATGCAAGTGCAAAAGGTACAACCAATAATGATTATCCATATATGGATACCTATGATGCTGTTAAATACGGAGACCTGACAGCCAGTAGATGGAATAACATGGGAAATAATAACTTAAAATGGGAAACTACGGAAACATTTGATCTTGGTATAGACGGATCACTTTTTAACAGCCGTCTGAACTTCGAATTTGCTTACTGGCAAAAAGAATCTAAAGACCTTGTAATGCAGGTTCTCACTTCTCCGGCTTTAGGTTTACCCTACAATGCTTACTTTGCAAATGTTGGGAAGGTGAAGAACTCAGATATTGAATTAAGCCTGAACGGACAAATTATCTCTAACAAAGACTTCTCATGGTCTGCTGATTTAAACTTTTCTACCACTAGCAACACCGTAAAACAACTGAACAACGGGAATGATATTTTCCCTGATACATATACTATTGTTCGTGAAGGAGAATCTTTCCGTTCAATCTACGGGTACGAATTCTATGGAATAAACCAAACGAATGGTAACCCTATCTGGTATAAAGCTGACGGTACATTAGTTCAATATGACATTGATAAAGCCGGATATGTTGTGTATAAAGAAGACAATCCTTCAGACACCTCGGAAGCCTCTACGCTATCAACCAGTGACCGTAAGATCTTAGGTAATTCTATTCCTAAATGGTATGGTGGATTCAATAATACATTTACTTACAAAGATTTTGATTTGAACCTTTTCTTCAGATTTTCAGGTGGTAATAAAGTAGCAAACGTTACCCGCCAGACAGGTTTGTTAAACATGAAATTTGCAAACAAAGGAGAAGAAGTATTAGGACGCTGGCAAAGTCCGGAAAATCCTGGTGACGGTTCAACTCCAAAATTAGCATACAACCGGGCTGCAGGACTTTTCAACGATGGATATGCAGATTCCCGCTATGTGGAAAATGGCTCATTCCTGAAATTATCAAATATCACATTAGGATATACTGTACCAAAACAGGTATTATCTAAATTAGATATTTCACGGATACGGGTTTATATGCAGGTTCAAAATGTATTTACTATTACCGGATATAAAGGACTTGACCCTGAATCACGTTCTACAACTACTGATTATGGTATCGGTGTTGACTATAACTCTATACCACAACAACGAATATTTACATTTGGTGCAAATGTTACTTTTTAATTATATCCAAAAGAATTGAATATTATGATACTAAATAAACGATATACCAAAAGCTCATTTACAGGCTGGAGCTTGCTTATTACAGTTCTATTATTATTCGCTGCCTGTGAAAGTAACGTACTGGATATGGATCCGGTAAACAAAATCCCTTCCGATGTAGCCTACTCCACAGCGGAACGTTGTGAACTAGCCGTTGTCGGAGCTTATAATGCTGCACAGAACAGCAGATACAATGGAGATTATTCCCGCGGATATCCTTTTGGAGCTGCCAGTATTGAACAAAGTGAAATGCGTGGACAGGATATGATCAATGTTGAATCTTTCTTCGATATTACCTATAGTGGTACCTATACTGCTGCCAGTGCTAATAATATGTATATGTGGGAAGCCTCTTTTGAAGCAATTGCCCGTTATAATGCAGTTTTACATGGTATAGAGCAAGCATTTAATAATGGAGTACTTACACAAACTGTATATGACCAATACAGAGGTGAATTATACTTCTTACGTGCACTTACTTACCATAACCTGATGATCCATTTTGCATTGCCTTACAATATAAAAGGGGGAAATAATGATTATGGATTACCTATCTATAAAGAGGCAATTACAAGTGTTGAAGATACGGAAGCGGCACTCGAAATAGGTCGTTCTACCGTAGAAGAAACCTATAAATTTATTTTAGAAGACCTGGATAATGCAGAAGCATTTATTACTACTAATAATACTATCATCAGAGCTACAGCCGGCGCAGCTATTGCCTTGAAAACAAGAGTATATCTGCATATGCGTGACTGGGAAAATGTTATAGCAGAAGCTAAAAAGCTTGAAAACTATGATTATGCACTGGAAGCAACTCCGGATATTCCTTTTATAAATGACGATAGCAATAGTGAATCTATTTTCTCTATTTCAAACTCAACTACGAACAATCCTGGTACCAATGGTAGTTTAGCCAGTATGTTAAGTGCAGACGGCCGTCGTTTGGTAATGACTTCACCCATTCTCTATAATTCGACGATGTGGCTGGAAGATGATAAAAGACGCGATATGTTAAAATATTATGAAACCTATCAGGGATATTTTAGCAATAAATACACAGATGTAAGTACATGGTCTGACAATGCTCCCATTATACGTTATGCAGAAGTTATTCTTAATTATGCAGAAGCAGCTCTTCGTTCAGGCGATGCATCTACAGCACTACATCTATTAAATCAGATACGTGATCGTGCGTTAGCAAATCCTGCTACACAATCTTATACATCAGCGGATTTTGCAACCAATGCCGATCTGTTAAATGCCATTTTATGGGAACGCCGCATCGAATTCAATGCTGAAGGTCGTCGGTGGGAAGATATCCATCGTTTAACCTTAGATGATATATTCCCTTCAGAAGGTATTCCTGCCAAAATAACATTTAGTTCTATTAATGCGAAAGGCGCATTTGGATATGGCTTACCTATTCAGGAAGAATGGCTAGGTATTCCATTTTACGAATATACAAACTATCGTTTTTTGTGGCCAATCCCTAATAACGATCTGGCAACAAACCCTCTATTAGCCTCACAACAAAATAGAGACTGATAACAATAATTTTATTAAAAATAAAAGTATTGCTTATATATAACGGAAGTAAATATTCAATATATTTACTTCCGTATTTACTTTATACCACTAATAAAAAACAAATTTATGGAAAAAGCAAACCCGACAGCACGAATTGAAGGCCTGTATAAAAAAACTACCAGGATAGTTGAATGGAAGCTGACCATTACTAACGGAGCCACATCATTAAACAATTGTTATATAAATGTAAGATATGGAGACAACGACTCAGGCACTCCATGGGAAGATGGTGAGAAATCTCAGGCTCTCGGAACAATCACTTCTGCCACAGGTAACTATGAGCTAAGTGGTACAATTTATGATGCATTGCCTAAATATGAAGACAGGGATGGGACTATTGGTTTTCAATGTTCTACCAGCAGTTATAATACAACTAACAGTTTGTATGCTGAAAGTTAATTTACTCATTATACTAAATAATAAGATATCATTAGCAATATAACATTGTAATTACCATAAAAAGAAAGTGGAAAGAATATTTTCTTTCCACTTTCTTTGTTTATATAAAATTCCGCTTCCCCTAATAC
>JAJPZJ010000149.1 GCA_021204405.1 Tannerellaceae bacterium
TTCATATGATGTTCAATAAATCAACGGACATTATGCGGATAATCATAATAATAAAGCCTATTGGAACTATATACAAACCGGACTTGAAAACAGCTCCGGTTATACCGTAACAGACGGACTAAAGGCGGGAGACCAGGTAATAATAAGCGGTAATATCAATCTGGCACACGAATCGGCAGTCACCGTGATTGAACAGGTAAAAACAGATAGGGAACAATAAGGCTATGGTAAAATTCTTGTTACAACGGCCCATTGCCGTACTGATGACTTTTACCGCCTGCTTTATACTGGGACTGGTTACCTATTTTACGATTCCGGTATCCCTGTTACCCAATATTGCGATCCCGGAAATCACCGTACAGGTCTCCGGCCCCAATACCTCTGCGCGGGAACTGGAAAATACGGTGGTAAAAACCATCCGCCAACAGCTCATGCAGGTTACCCGGTTAAAAGATATACAGAGTGAAACCTATGATGGGGCGGCCATAGTAAGGCTCTATTTTGATTTCGGTACCGATACCGACCTGGCTTTTATCGAAGTAAATGAAAAGATAGATGCTGCCATGAACTACCTGCCTAAAACAGTGGAAAGGCCCCGGGTAGTGAAAGCCAGTGCAACCGATATTCCCGTATTCTACCTCAACCTTACCCTGAAAGACGACAACCGGCAGGATATCCATAGCTTTATAGAACTATGCGATTTTGCTGGTTCGGTAATTAAAAGGCGCATCGAGCAATTACCGGAAGTAGCAATGGCAGATATTACCGGGATTGTCAAACGGCAGGTACAGGTCGTTCCGGATATGGAGCCTATTGGAAATAGCAGATATTTCATTAACCGAACTCGAAAAAGCACTTACCGACAACAATATCGAACCGGGGAGCATGCAGGTAAGGGATAGACATTATGAATATAACATCCGGTTCTCCTCTTTTCTACGTACGGTCGAAGATGTAAAAAATATTTATCTCCGTAAAAACAACCGGATTTACCAACTGAAGCAACTGGCACATATAGAAGAGGTGTCGGAACAGGAAAGGGGACTTTCCTTATCCAATGGGAAACGGGCTGTCAGCCTGGCGGTAGTGAAACAGGCCGATGAAAATATGGATGATATGAAGGCCTCGCTGCAGGAGGTCATGGAACATTTTACACAGGTTTATCCGGATATCGACTTTTGTATCAGCCGCAGCCAGACAGAATTATTGGATTATACTATCTCCAACCTGAAACAAATTTTTTACTGGCTTTCCTCCTGATCTTTATTACCGCATTACTGTTTATGGGGGATATAAAAAGTCCGTTTGTAATCGGTATCAGCATGATTGTAAGCCTGGTAATAAGTATTCTTTTCTTCTATTTATTCCATGTATCCCTGAATATTATCTCTCTTTCCGGCCTGATCCTGGCCCTGGGGATGATGATCGATAATTCCATTATTGTAACCGAAAATATTGTCCAATACCGGCAGCGGGGACTATCCCTGGAAGAGGCCTGTGATCAAGGGACGTCTGAGGTAATTACCCCCATGTTAAGTTCCGCTTTTACCACCATCGCTGTATTTGTTCCGCTGGTGTTTATGAGCGGGATTGCCGGTGCCATCTTTTTCGACCAGGCTTTTGCAGTTACGGTAGGCCTGTTGGTCTCTTACGTTACTGCTATTATGCTGCTGCCTGTGCTATATAAACTCATTTATAGCCTGCCGGATAGTAAAAAATGGATAAACCTGACTTTCAAAAACCCGGTAAACCCGCAAAGATTGGATTATTATTACCATTGGGGTGTAAACTTTATATTCAGGCATAAAACAGGGGCCGTAGCCTTGGTGTTGCTTGCTATTCCTATTTGTATCCTGCTTTTCTACCAGATACCTAAAAGCCGGATGCCGGAAGTAAAAGAGTATGAATTAATGGTACATCTCGAATGGAATGAAAACATTCATATAGAAGAGAACAGGCAACGGGTGGAGCGGCTTTTTTCCGAAGTGGCGGCACAGACCATTGAATATACAGGTTATATCGGACAACAGCAGTATCTGTTAAAACGGGATCAGGAATTATCGGTATCAGAGGCAGAACTATATTTCAAAACCAGTTCACCGGAGCAAGTAACTCCTTTGCAGAAGGCGATTACCCGGTGGTTACATACAGCATATCCGTTGGCAATCTACTCGTTCAGTCCACCGGAAACTATTTTCGAAAAACTATTTGTAACCGGCGAAGCGGATATAATTGCCGGATTAGCTCCTTATCACCGTACAGCTACACCGGAAAGTTACAGCATTAAAGAAATAGAAAACCGTCTTACTGCTGCCACAGGATACAAACCGGTCGGAATTGCATTTGACAAGCAGTTAAATATCCATATAGACCACGAGAAATTATTACTCTACCAGGTTGACTATAATGAAGTATACAGGATATTGAAAACCGCTTTTAAAGAAAACGAGGTAACCACCCTCCGTTCCTACTAGCAATACCTTCCTGTTTCACTGGCAGGTAACGAACAACCGGTACAGGAGATGATCCATTCTACCCTCGTTCCTACGATAGCAGACGAGAAGGGAGAGATCCGGCAGGTTCCTCTTTCCGCCTTGCTGCGTGTTACCCAGGGAGAAGACCTCAAATCGATCACTGCCGGGAAAAACGGAGAATACATTCCCTTCCGTTTCTATGAAGTAGATAAAGAGGAAATTAATAGAGCAGATCAAAAAGCAGACCGGATCAGACTGGGAAGTAAGTTTCTCAGGAAGTTTTTTCTCGAACAAACAGATGATCAATGAACTGGTAGTGATCCTGTTTATTTCTATCCTGTTAATGTATTTCATCCTGGCCGCCCAGTTTGAAAGTTTCCTTCAACCCTTCATTGTGATACTTGAAATCCCGATAGATGTAGCGGCTGCATTACTGATCTTATGGATCTGTGGCCATACGCTCAACCTGATGAGTGCCATAGGAATTGTAGTAACCTGCGGGATTATTATTAACGACTCTATCCTGAAACTGGATGCGATCAATGAATTACGAAAAGGAGGTACTCCGCTTATAGAGGCCATCCACGAAGCGGGCCGGCGCAGGCTGCGCCCTATCCTTATGACCTCACTTACTACTATTTTTGCCATGGTACCGCTGTTGTTTACCTCCGACCTGGGAAGTGAATTACAAAAGCCGCTGGCCATCGCTATGATCGCCGCCATGATAATAGGTACATTGGTCAGCCTGTTTATTATTCCGCTGATATACTGGTTTATTTACCGGAAAGAGAAAACAGAAAAGAGAATTATTACATCCGATTAACCGATATAAAAAGAATAGCCTATGAAAGGTTTCAACATATTTTATCTGCTTTTATTAGTAACAGGATTGCAGGCACAACCAATGGTCTTATCACTGGACCGCACCATCAGCCTGGCAACGGATAGCTCGCTGGAAGCCTTCAGGAATAAAAATCTTTACCTGGCCAGCTACTGGGAATTCCGGTCTTATAAAGCAGGCCGCCTGCCAAGCCTTAACCTGACAATGACCCCGGCACAGTATTACCGGGATATTGTACAACGGTATGATTCCGAAGAAGATATTGATATCTACCGCAAACAGCAATCTTTTTTCTCATACGGAGGATTAGATATCAACCAGAATATTGACCTGCTGGGTGGCCAGGTGTATGTGAACTCCGATATCGGTTACCTGAGAAGCTTCGGGACAAACACGTATAGCCAGATCACCACCATACCGGTAAGGATAGGATATATCCAGCAACAGATAGGATATAATCCATTCAGGTGGGAAAAGAAAATTGAACCCCTGAAATATGAAAAAGCAAAGAAAGAATTACTCTATAATATCGAAGCCATCGGCGAAACAGCTACCGGACATTTTTTTAACCTGGCTATGGCCCAGGCAGAATATGAACTGGCACTGGAAAATGTGCTTTCAACCGATACCCTTTATAAAACCGGCGAACGGAGACATAAGATAGCTGCTATCAGCCATGCAGACCTGCTTACCCTGCGGCTGGACGCAGTGAATGCCCGCAACACATTGCGGAATGCAGAGATTGCCCTGAAACGAGCGTCATTCAGTTTGGCCTCTTTTTTGAATTTTGACCAGAGTACTGAATTAAAAGTGCTGTTGCCAAGCCGCCCCAGAGATATGATCATACCTGTTGATAAGGCACTTGTATTGGCACGGGAAAACAATCCGCTGTTTCTGGAACAAAAACAAAAAATCCTCGAGGCGGAACAACTGGTGGATAAAACCCGTAAAGAGGCGCTTTTCAATGCTTCTATAAGTGCCAGTATCGGATTCAACCAGGTAGGAGCTAATTTCAGGGAGGCTTACCGCCATCCGCTGCAACAGGATATTGTGTCCGTATCACTTTCTATTCCGCTGGTAGACTGGGGTGTACGAAAAGGAAAATACAACATGGCTAAAAACACGCTGAATGTAACACGTATCTCTGCCCACCAGGAAGAACTGACCGTTGAGGAGGAGGTGCTTATGACGGTAGAAGACTTCAATATCCAGCAAGACCTGATCGATAGTGCCGAAGAGGTACTCGACCTGGCCAATATGGCGTATGCTGAAACCCGGCAACGGTTTATCATCGGGAAAGCGGATATCAACAGCCTGACCCTCTCATTGAACCGGCAGCAGGAGGCCCAGCGAAATTATATCATTGCCCTGCAAATTATTGGGTAAGCTACTATAAGATCAGGAAACTGACCCTTTTCGATTTTGAAACAAATGTCTCTTTAAGTGATAAATTCGACTACATGCACGGATTGGAATGAGTAAGAGCCCTAAAATATCTTCTTTCTCGATCATCGTTGCCTTTATATGTGTAGCGCTGGTTGGCCTTGCTTTCCTGCCTATGCTACCGGTAAAACTCTCTCCTTCGCGTAACCTGCCTAAACTGACAGTTAGTTATACAATGCCGGGTAACCCGGCCCGGGTAATAGAAGCAGAAATAACCTCTTCACTGGAGGCGATGCTGGCACGCATCAGTGGCATCCGGGAAATTCGTTCCAAATCAGCCAATGGAAGCGGCTCGGTTACACTCGAATTTGATAAACATACGAATATAGATGCTGCACGTTTTGAAGCATCTACTATTGTAAGGCAACTCTGGCCGGAACTTCCGGAAGGGGTCAGTTATCCGGTCATCGAAATGAGCCGTCCCGACGAGAAAGACTCCTATCCTTTTATCAGTTATACGCTGAATGCCCCGGCCAGTTTCATCTATATACAACAATACGCAGAAGAACATATCAAACCCCGGCTAACGGGCCTAGCCGGGATTTATAAGATTGATGTAAGGGGCGCCACTCCCATGGAATGGCAATTAGTATATGACAGCCGGCAATTAGATCTCCTTGATATCACCTTACAGGATATTATCCAGGCTATCCAGACCTATTACACCCAGGAATTCCTCGGATTGGTTACTACCGGCCATAAAGAGCCCGGCGAGAAACAAGAGTGGATACGCCTGGTTTTACTGCCGGGAGAGAAAAGTGATTTATTTGACTCGTCACAAATTACAGTAACTAATAAAGCGGATAAGCTGATCCGTTTAGACCAGTTGCTGAAGGTAAGCAGGCAGGAAGAAACTCCGCAGAGCTATTACCGGATCAATGGCCTGAACTTCATTTACATTTCCATACGGGCCGAAGAAACAGCCAACCAGTTACAGGTTGCCTCCCATATCCGGCAGGAGATAGAGGAGATCCGGCAGAACCTCCCGCCCGGATATGAATTACACGTAGGATATGATGCTACCCGGTATATCCGGGAAGAGCTGGAAAAAATATATTTCCGAAGTGCGCTTACAGTTATTATTCTTTTGCTATTCGTTTTACTAATTACGAGGAGCCTGCGTTACCTGCTGCTGATCCTGATAAGTCTTCTTATCAACCTGGCTACTGCTATCATACTTTATTATCTCCTGAAACTGGAAATGCAGCTTTATTCACTGGCCGGAATCACCATTTCATTAAGCCTGATAATCGACAATACCATCGTAATGATAGAGCATATGCGGATCCGGCAGAACTGCAATGCTTTCCTACCGGTATTAACAGCGACCCTTACTACGGCAGGCGCTTTAATGATTATTTTCTTCCTGGATGAAAAGTTACGGATTAACCTGCAGGATTTTGCCGCAGTGGTTATTATCAACCTGCTGGTTTCTTTGTTAATTGCCCTTTTCCTTGTTCCGGCCCTGATAGAGAAAATTGGATTATACAGCCGGAAAACGAAAAAACGAAAAGTAAAAAGGTCTTTTTCCAAAAGGATAGCCGTTTATTTTACCAGATTTTATGAAAAACAAATCGTTTTCCTTTCCAATTGGAAAAAGACAGCTTGCCTGTTGCTTATATTACTTTTCGGCCTGCCGGTATTTATGTTACCCGATAAAATAGAGGTGGAAGATAAGCAATTACCACCTGCCCCCACTATCTGGTAAATAAATACAACCAGCTTCACAAAAACGAAACCTATAAAGAAAAAATTAAACCTGTTATTGAAAAAGGATTGGGGGGAACTTTACGCCTGTTTATACAGAAAGTGTACGAAAGAAGTTATTTCAGTAACAACGAAGAGGTCGTTTTAATGGTTAGTGCTTCCCTGCCAAATGGCAGTACAATTACGCAAATGAACAACCTGATAGAGAAAATGGAAGCATTCCTGACCGGTTTCGGGGAAATACGCTAGTTTCATACGGAAATATACAATGCCCGTCAGGCTCTGATCTCGGTTTACTTTACCAAAGAGAGTAGGAAAAGTGGTTTTCCCTATATTTTAAAAAGCCGGATTATCAGTAAGGCCTTGGAATTAGGAGGAGGTAGCTGGAGTGTATTTGGCCTGCAGGATCAGGGGTTCAGCAACGATGTAAGGGAAAACGCAGGTTCGTTCCGGGTAGAAATGTATGGCTATAATTATGACGAACTGTATGCATGGGCAGAGATGTTCAAAGAGAGGTTACTTTCTTACAGGCGAATTCAGGATGTTATCATCAATTCTGAATTTTCATGGTGGAAAACAGATTATCAGGAATACTATTTCGACTTGAATAAGCGTAGGATGGCCGAGGAAAATATAGTGGTAGCCGATTTGTTCAGTTCTATTAATCAGATATTTGGTAACAATATAACAGTTGGTCAAACCGGTACGGAGAAACTAAAACTGCACTCCCGGCAATCCGGCGAGTTCGACATCTGGAATATGCAATATATTCCACAGTATATAAATAATGTACCTTATAAGCTAAGCGAACTGGCCAGGATAGAAAAAGGTGCCCTACCGCAACAGATTGCCAAAGTAAACCAACAATACCGGTTATGCCTACAATACGAGTATATCGGGGCGATGAATCAAGGTAATAAGATATTGGAAAGGGAGCTGAAAGAGTTTAATACGCTGCTGCCCATGGGATATACGGCCGAAGGTTCAACCTTTTCCTGGCAACTGGATAAAAAAGATAAAAAACAATACCTGTTACTACCCTTAATCATTGTAATAATCTTTTTCACAACCAGTATCCTTTTCAATTCCTTCAAACAGCCCCTGGCGGTTATATTTGTGATCCCTATTGCTTATATAGGGGTATTCCTTACTTTCTACTGGTTTAAACTTAATTTTGACCAGGGTGGTTTTGCCTCTTTTGTTTTGTTATGCGGAATAACAGTAAATGCCAGTATTTACATCTTGAACGAGTATAACCAACTGCGGTTACAAAAGCCCTTACTTTCTCCTTACCGGGCCTACCTGAAAGCCTGGAACAGTAAGATCATTCCAATTTTTTTAACTGTCATTTCTACTATACTTGGGTTTATACCTTTTATGATTGGGACACAGAAAGAAGGTTTCTGGTTTCCACTGGCGGCCGGAACCATGGGCGGACTTATTTTATCACTTCTGGGAATATACCTATATCTTCCGGTGTTTTTATTAAAAAGGACAAAACAGGAGTTTTCTCTGTCTCAGTTCCGGCAAAATTTAATCACTTATACCGGAACAGGTAAATAATTCACACTTTCTCATTGGTTAAGAGAAGGGAAATTGGCAGCTATGCTGTACAATTTCCCTCCTTTGTCAGTCTCTTACCGGAATATTTTATTTCCTTTCTACCTGGTTTCTTAGCTAAACCTATATAATTTTTAAGATTACAAAGTATAAAAAACACATCTTTTGTGAACAAAGTTTATAACAGGATTGTTTAAATAGTAATCTAAGGTTAGAAGAAACCAGCGTCACTATCCTGACAAAGGATAGTCAGTAGGGCCTCAATTGTTTGTCATGCTTACGCCTGATGTTTAGAAAACAGCAGGTTATAGCTATTTGTCAGTTTTTGCAGGAGAACCTAAAAAACTGTTAGTGATACTTATGTGTTTGTCATACAATTGTCAGTCTGCAAAGAATTAACAAACAATGGGTACTATCTATTTTTGTCCTTTGAAAAAAATAGATATATGGGGTATTATTTAGAATCCTGTTACTTGCGTTTAGCAGCGTGTTAATCTTATCTTTGGTGTTCGCTACGGACACGGATATGGAAAATGGCGAACTTATCAGACAGACCTACTGGTTCCACACATCCTGCCTGATTTTTGCCATAAGTGTTTTATTTACAGAAATAACACTCAGGAAGAGCAGATATACTTTCTCTTTTCCCGACCTCCCTTTCGTTCTACTGGCAATCATATTTCTGGTTTCTTATAATTGGAGTATAAATCCACACCCGAGCAGACTACTTTTCGGTTCCCAACTGGTCGCCCTATGGTTTATGCTCAGATATACCATACGGAATGAACATGTCCTGCGAACATTCTTTCTGTTTATTATTACCTATATAGGCATGATGGGAGCAATAGGAAAAATTGTGTTACTTCATAACAGCCAGAACGCAATATTTGCAGTAATCCGTCCTTTTGTCGAACATGAAACTTTTTATGGCTACCTGGCAATCATCCTGCCGGTCTCCATACATATGCTTTTCAGGTTTGGTAATTGCAGGAAAACAGATTTGCTCAGTATGCGTACTATTCTTTATTATTTCTCCTGGTTGAATGTGTTACTTATCCTGTACATCATTTTTATAGGACGGAGCCAGCAGGCATGGCTGATTGCAACTATCTCTTCCGTATGGATGTGCTGGATGCAGTTTATTAATCATCAGCAACTCAAAACCCGGTTTACCAATAGCTATAAAACGATGGTTGCCTCGTCGGCTGTAGCACTTCTCCTTATCACCGGTATATCGGTAGGTATCTACCTTACCCGTCAGGATAGAGCCGATAAATATTTCATACCTGTCATATTGCTACAAAAGCTATGCTTGAAAAGCCTTTACAGGGAAGTGGGATAGGTAGCTTTCAAAGTGCATATGCCAACAAACAGGCCGACTATTTTGCTTTAGGTATCGCCAGCGAACAGGAAAAACTGATTGCCGATTGTCCGGAAGTAGCCTCTAATGAATACCTTCAGTTAGGTGTGGAATTAGGACTAATTGGTTTATTCCTTTTCATTGCCTGGCTGGGAGTATCTTTTTATTACGGAGTTACCCACAAACAATTCGGTGCGTGCGGTGGCATACTGGCCATGGCCATCTTCGCCCTTTATTCTTATCCGTTGCAATTACCTGCTTTCTGGGCATTACTGGTCTTTTTCTCTGCCATCTGTGTAACAGATGTCCGGGTAAGGGAGAGTGATAAATATAAAACTTATCCTTACATAGGGGCACTGGCAGCTTTACTTTCCTGCTATATCTTTTATGTGCAAAAGGATAATTACCGGAAATACAAAGACTGGCAGGAAGCCAAAATACTTTTCCGGAACCACTCCTACGTAAAGGCAACCAGCCGTTACCAGGCGCTTTATCCTTACCTGCAGCATGATACCAATTTTTTGGTTGAAGGAGCCAACAGTCTGCAAAAAACCGGAGCACACGAGGAAGCCCTACAGTGGCTGGAACGCGCTTTACAAATAGCTCCCAATCCGCTTTACACCATGTCTATGCAAAACATAAAATAGAGGCAGGTTGCTATCCGGAAGCAGAGGCATATCTGATCCGGGCCGTCCATATGCAACCTTCCGATCCTTATTCCTATTATTTATTAGCCAAACTGTATGGTGATACCTCCTATTTTCAACCGGAAAAAATAAAACTTACGGCCAGTCAGTTTTTTACTTATTTGCCTATTCAGCCCACTGAAAATCATCAAGGCATCATTACAGAAATGCAAACGTTAGTTAACCGCCTTACCAATGAATAATAAAAGTTTCAACCCCTTGGGCATTTGGGGCAAATCTGTTATCTTTGCTAAGATTTTAGAATGATTTTTGCATGAAGATAAATCAATACACAGGGATTCCGGTATTTTTCACTTCTGGCTTTACACCAAACTGTAAAACTCATTTTTTATTTGGGGGAATTATAATTTGCTTATATAACATGCGTTAGTTATTTTTACTAACGCATGTTATATATTCCGCCACAAGCAAATAACCAGGTATAACATTCTATAAAATTAATAAATAAAATAACCCAATTACTATGTCGAAAAGTGGAATCAAAAAGGTGATTGTGTTGGGCTCGGGAGCCCTTAAGATCGGTCAGGCCGGAGAGTTCGATTATTCCGGATCACAGGCACTGAAAGCCCTCAGGGAAGAAGGTATCAGTACAGTATTATTAAACCCGAATATTGCCACCATCCAAACTTCCGAAGGAGTAGCAGATAAAGTTTATTTTTACCTATCACTCCTTTCTTTGTGGAAGAGGTAATTAAAAAAGAACAACCCGATGGCATCCTGTTGGCTTTTGGCGGACAAACAGCGCTGAACTGCGGAACTGAGTTATATACAAACGGTACATTGGCCAAATATGGTGTCAAGGTACTGGGTACTTCCGTAGAAGCAATTATGAATACGGAAGACCGCGACCTTTTCGTTAAAAAACTCGATGAAATTGACGTTAAAACCCCGGTTAGCCAGGCAGTTGAAAATATGGACGATGCGGTAGCAGCCGCCCACCGTATCGGTTTTCCTGTGATGATTCGCTCGGCATATGCCCTGGGAGGAATGGGAAGTGGTATTTGCAAAGATGAAGCAGAATTACGTACACTGGCAGAAAGTGCTTTTGCCTATTCACCCCAGATATTGGTTGAAGAATCACTGAAAGGCTGGAAAGAGATTGAATTTGAAGTAATCCGCGATAAAAACGACCACTGTTTTACTGTAGTAAGCATGGAGAATGTAGACCCGCTCGGTGTACATACCGGCGAAAGTATCGTAGTGGCTCCTACCTGTTCGCTGGATGAAACAGAACTGGATCTGTTGAAAGAACTTTCTATCAAAACCATCCGACACCTCGACATTGTGGGGGAATGTAATATCCAGTATGCTTTTAACTCCGAAACAGACGACTACCGGGTAATTGAGGTAAATGCCCGCCTGAGCCATTCGTCGGCACTGGCTTCCAAAGCAAGTGGATATCCATTGGCCTTTGTGGCTGCCAAACTGGCTTTAGGGTATGGATTGGATGAGATCGGGGAAATGGGAACACCCAACTCGGCCTATAAAGCGCCTGAAGTAGATTATATGATCGTTAAGATACCGCGTTGGGACTTAACCAAGTTTGCAGGTGTAAGCCGGCAGATCGGTTCGAGTATGAAATCGGTAGGTGAAATCATGTCGATCGGTAAAAGTTTTGAGGAAATCATGCAGAAAGGTTTACATATGATCGGCCAGGGTATGCACGGCTTTGTAGGTAATAATGACCTCGAATTTGATAATCTGGACGAAGAACTGGCCAACCCTACCGACCTGCGTATCTTTGCTATAGCCAAAGCCTTGGAAGAGGGGTATACAGTAGAACGCATACACCAACTAAGCAAAATAAGCCATTGGTTCCTCGAAGGCCTTAAAAATATTGTTGATTACAGTAAAGTGCTTGCCGGATACAATACCATCGAAGCGTTACCTGCAGAGGTATTGAAAGAAGCAAAGCGACTTGGTTTCTCTGATTTCCAGATTGCCCGTTTTGTGGAAAATCCACAGGGTGGCAGTATAGAAAAAGAGAATATCCGGGTACGTAACCTGCGTAAAAAACTGGGTATCCTGCCAAGCGTCAAACGGATCAATACAATCGCTTCTGAACATCCGGAGCTTACCAACTACCTGTATCTTACCTATGATGGTAGCGAACATGATATTCCTTACTATAAAAATGATAAGAGCGTGGTAATCCTGGGTTCAGGTGCTTACCGGATCGGTTCGTCGGTAGAATTCGACTGGTGTTCGGTAAATGCCGCGCAGACAGCCCGCCAGTTAGGATATAAATCGATTATGATCAATTACAACCCAGAAACCGTATCGACCGACTATGATATGTGCGACCGCCTGTATTTTGACGAACTTTCACTCGAACGGGTATTATAGACGTGATCGACCTGGAAACTCCCAAAGGAGTAATCGTATCCGTAGGCGGCCAGATCCCGAACAACCTGGCCATAAAACTACACCGCCAGCAGGTTCCGATACTGGGTACTTCGCCCCTTTCGATCGATCGTGCCGAAAACCGTCATAAATTCTCGGCCATGCTGGATGCATTAGGTATCGACCAGCCGGCCTGGGCAGAGCTGAGCAGTATAGAAGAGATTGATGCTTTTATTGAAAAAGTTGGTTTCCCGATCCTGATCCGCCCTTCCTATGTACTTTCAGGAGCAGCCATGAATGTTTGCTACAGCAAAGAGCAAATGATCGAATTCCTCGACCTGGCAGCCAAGGTATCCAAAGAGCATCCGGTTGTGGTTTCTGAGTTCCTGCAGGGCGCCAAAGAGATTGAATTCGATGCAGTAGCCAGAAACGGCGAAGTAGTGGAATATGCAACCTCCGAACATATTGAGTTTGCCGGTGTGCATTCCGGTGACGCGACACTGGTATTCCCGGCACAGAAAATCTATTCCGAAACAGCCCGCCGGATCAAACGGATCAGTAAAATGATTGCAAAAGAATTAAATATCAGTGGCCCGTTCAATATCCAGTTCCTAGCAAAAAACAATGACGTCAAGGTGATTGAATGTAACCTGCGTGCCTCCAGAAGTTTCCCGTTCGTTTCCAAAGTACTGAAACGGAACTTTATCGAAACAGCTACCCGTATTATGCTTGACGCTCCTTACTCCCAACCGGATAAGAGCACATTCGACATTGACTGGATTGGTGTAAAAGCATCGCAGTTCTCATTTGCCCGCCTGCATAAAGCCGACCCGGTATTAGGTGTAGATATGAGTTCTACCGGCAAAGTAGGTTGTATTGGCGACGACTATAATGAGGCACTTCTCTCGGCCATGATCGCCGTAGGTAATACCATTCCCCGCAAAAATATCCTGGTATCCTCAGGAGCCGCTAAAAGTAAAGTAGAACTACTGGAAGGTTGCCGCCTGCTGAACAGCAAAGGGTACCATATCTATGGTACTCCCGGTACAGCTAAATTCCTCAATGACAATGGCGTCAAAGCAACTACAGTATGCTGGCCGGATGAAAAGGGCGACCTGAATATTATGGATCTGTTCAGCAACCACACGTTTGAACTGGTAGTGAATATCCCTAAAGACCATAGCAAACGTGAATTGACCAACAGATATAAAATACGCCGTGCAGCGATCGACCATAATATTCCGCTAATCACGAATGCTCGTCTGGCAGGTTCTTTCATCGAAGCATTCTGCAATATGGAAGAAAAGGATATCCGGATCAAAAGCTGGCAGGAGTATCAGGTATAATACCAGGTAAGCAGACAATGAACTTCTTAACCAACAAGATAAATAACAACAAAATGATTATCAGGGGAGGAACATGCAAATTCCGCTCCCTGGTAATCATTTTGTTGTCTGTTATTGTTCATGGTCTGTTATCCACTGGCCATGCTACAAAACTTTCGGTCTTTGTAGAGAACTTTTCGGTAGACGATTATAAGGCCAGTTGTCAGAACTGGAAACTGGCCATCTCTCCCGACGGTTTATTATATGTAGCCAACAATATAGGCTTACTTACCTATGACGGTAATAGCTGGTGGGTAAACCCGTTACCCGACAACTCAGTAGTTACCAGTGTCACTTTTTCAAAAGATACCATTTTTACCTTCAGTGATACGAACCTGTTTGGTGGTTGGTTACGCGACGAAAAAGGTATTCCTCATTTTATACCCCTTGACTATATGCAGGACGATCTGGAATTTGAACTTCCCCCTGTTCATTTACCCTTTCCTCTTCCTGGTATTATACAACAATCCCTTCCATCTGTCATAGAGCATGTAGAGAATCTCTATTTTTTTGGTACTTCCACAAATGGGCTGTTTATAACAGATGAAAAGGGAAATATACTACAACATCTTTCATTACAAAACCAACTGAACGATAATATCGTGCGTGATATCTGCATCCAGGATCAGAACCAGATATGGCTGGCACTTGATAATGGATTAGCACGTATTGCCTTGAATCCATCTGTTGCATTATTGGGACAGCGCAGTCAGATTGGACGCCTTACAGATGCTGCTCTGGTAAATGATACAATTTATGTCCAAACCCATATCCCATATCGGTTATTTTAAATATCCACTTGGCAATGGCATATCGTTTATCCCCATCACAGAAGAAGAGGCCGGTACTTATATTGATATAGTAGAGGAGCCCCCCCACATTTACAGTAGAACAAATATTTAAAGGAAATGAAAAAAGCCTGGGAGAGTTTGCGGCAGCCAATTATGTAACTGCGGCAGCCGATAACCATTACTGGTTAAGCCTTACCAATGAAGTAGGGCTATTTCAGCTTGAAAACGGCGAAGCCATACTAAAATGCCGTCTCCTGCTGGATAACTATAATATGAACCTGGTTAGCCGGGGTACACAGATCGTATCACTTAATGACTCCCTTTATCTTTTTTCTGCTATGCAAGGGACTTTATTGGTGAATATCCGCGAATTGATCTCTTCCACTTATCAGGGAGGATCTCCCATCCGGTTTGCCCGGCTGGAATATACAGACGAAAAAGGGATACATAACCTGGATATCAACACACACAAGATAGCACTACCGGATCATTTCCATGAATTTATCATTCATGCGGGCACTACCATATTTACCCCCAATAACCAGATCAGCTATAAAATAGCCGAAGTTAACCCGGAATGGTCGGAATGGCAGAAAAATGGGAAAATATCCTTTATGCAGTTACGGGAAGGAACCTATCATATCCATATCAGGAAATATGTAGTAAAAGGACCTTTTCCGAAAACCATCCTTACCATCCACATCCCTCCCCCCCCTGGTATAATACGATATGGGCATGGTTAGCCTATATAGCTATGGGTTGGCTAATAGCCACTTTAGCCCTCCGTTATTACCTTAACCGGATAAAAAGGAAGAAGAAAACCGGAAGAAAGAAGAGGCATTAGCCGAAAAACAGCGCATGGAGGAGTTAAAAAGAGAAATGCTTGAGGCTGAACTGCGGAATAAAAACAATGAACTCTCTTTACAAACTTCTGCACTGGTAAAAAGGAACCAGTCTGTACGGAATCTGCTGGAAGAAGTAGAAAGACAGAAAAAAGAACTGGGCGAGCGTTATCCTAATAAATTCTATAACCGCATGCTGACCCTGATCGATGAAACACTCAACGACCGGGAAGACTGGCTGCTTTTCGAAAGCCACTTTAACAGCGCCCACCAAATTTTATTGAACGTTACGTGAACAGTTTGCCGACCTTACAACCGGCGACCTGCGCATCTGCTGCCTGCTCCGAATGAACCTTACCACCAAAGAAATTGCTTCCCTGCTGAATATCTCAGTGCGGGCAGTAGAGTTACGAAGATACCGTTTGCAAAAAAGACTTAATCTCGAAGGCGACACAAATCTGGTTGACTTCCTTATCAGCTTTTAATTTTTTTCTCATAAACGTCTCACAAACATCCTCCTGTTTATCAATAAATTAAACCCACCAAAGAATGATTTGAGAAAGTATTGCTGTAGTGAAAAAGAAATTTTATCCACTTGCGCAAGTAGTGTAGTAGTAGATTTTTCGTTTACTATTTGCAATTTCTCTTTCTTTGCCGTTGACTTATTTTAACGGATGACATAAAATACATGAAAAACGCAATGCCCGCTAACAAAAAATACCAGAAACTGGAATCCCGCTACATAAACAGGCGGCATTTTTTCAGGACGCTTGGTGTTGCCGGCATTATGAGTTTCGAAACAAATTGGGAAATGAAGGCCTATTCAAGCCAGGTAAAAGGAAAGATCGTAATTGTTGGTGGAGGAGCTGCCGGAATCAGCATGGCAGCCCGTCTGAACCGCTGGTTGGCAAAACCGGATATTACACTGATCGACCCGAGTGAAAAACAATATTACCAGCCCGGCTTTACCTTAATCGCAGCAGGTATATACCAACCCGGTGAGGTATGGAGAAAACAGGAAATTATATTCCCTCAGGTGTCAAATGGATAAAAGATAAAGTGGTTGAGATTGATCCGGTATAGAACCAGGTAAAAACAGCCCGGCATGGCAAAGTAGGATACGACTTCCTGGTACTTACTCCCGGCATACAGGTTAACTGGCATCATATAGAAGGATTCAGCTATAACGACCTGGGGAAAGGAAATGCCCATTCAATATACGATTATAAAGGAGCACAACATACGTGGACGGCTATACAGGAGTTTTCCCGTACCGGAGGAATAGGTATTTTTACCGATACCTATACCAAACACAAATGTGGCGGTGCACCTAAAAAGATATGTTTGCTCACTGAGCACTATACGCGAAAACAAAAAAACACGTAAGAACGTTAATCTCAGGTTTTATACTGCAGGAAAAAAACTCTATGAAGTTCCTTACTATACCGACCGGTTGGTAAGTATTTATAAAGAAAGGAACATACCCGTTCATATAGATATACGGGTAAAAGGAATTGATTCGTTGACCAAACAAGTTTACTTTGAAAGAACAGAAGTAAATGAGCATGGGAATGTTGTAACTACTTTCAAGGAAGATTACGATTTTTTACATTTCACTCCACCCATGTCGGCACCCGATTTTGTAAGAAATGCTGGTCTGAGCTGGAGTGAAGGCGAACTTGCTCGCGAAGGGTGGGTAATGACCAATCAAGAGACGCTGGTACATGAAAAGTATCCTAATATCATCTCATTGGGTGATTGTGCCGGGATACCTACCAGTAAGACATCGGCAGCAATCCGTGCACAGGTGCCCGTAGCAGCCAGGAACCTGATAGCCCTGATGGAAGGAAAACAGCCGGTGAAGAAGTACAATGGATATGCGGCCTGTCCCATTATTACTGAATATGGCCGGGTATTACTTTGTGAATTCGATTATAATAAAGAGCCCACGCCCACCTTCCCGTTCAGTATGCTGAATATGAAGAAAGAGCAACGGAGTGCATGGCTATTGAAAACCCACATCCTGAAGCCGCTATATTTTAATGGCATGCTGAAAGGATATGCATAAAAATAAAATCAAAAACCTCCCTGAACAAATGCCAAATTGCAAAAGCCCCCGGTATCAGCCTAACTGATCCGGGGCTTTTGTTTTCTATCCTCTGAACCGTAAAGTGCTACAGGCACGGTATATTCTAGCCCAGGGCAACGCCCTGGGTATTATAAGTACGTAATTTATTTGAGTCCTGTAAGGACGGCATAAAATATGTGGGTGAAGAAATCTTATTTTTATGTCGTACTTACAGCACTCCTGCGCTATACAACAAAAACCCAGAGCGTTGCCCTGGGCTAGGATAGAGCGTCCTTACAGGACTTAAAATAATATTCGATGATTTCTTCTTGTCTTCTGCTGTGTCATCTTTCGGTAATACCGGGGTGTATAATCCGGTAAAAGCTCCGGATGGAAGATCCATACAAAATCTTTTAACAGATAGTCCGGATGGATCGGGAATTCTTCATAATAGGGTACCTCACCTGTGTTACAGGCATAGATTTTGTGATTCTTAAAGGCATCAAAGTTTTCGTAGGGGGTATATTCCGAACGCAGTCCGTCGTAAGTCATATCCTGCGCCAGGTTATATTTGATCAGCCAGAATTCGGCTGCATGTGCTTTATCGTATACGGTTTCAAAAGCAAGGGGTGTACTTCCGGCTCCCGGAAGATAATTGAATATATATTCTGCCCCGGCATCCCGGAAGAAATTAGCCATATAGCTTTCACCGGCAGGAATATACCAGGTAGCCCCGTAGCGGCGTTCCGAAAAGACTGTAGGACGTTTAGCTGCACCGGCTGCTAATTCTTTAATCGCCAGATACCGCTGCTCCGTAGCCCGGAAGATAGAATCGGCCAGCTCCTCTTTTTGGAATAACAGCCCATAAAACTTAATCCACTCCGTACGTGCCAGGGGTAACGACTCCATATAATCACCCATCTCAATAATAGGGATACCCAGTTTCTCAGCCGGGCCATACCCACTGTTCTGGAAAGGGGAAGCAATAATCGCTTCCGCACCTATATCAATCATCTTCTCGATATTGGGTGAAGTAGCTTCACCCAGGTCTACAATCGTTCCCTTCTTCAATCTCTCCTGGATGGAAGGTGTATTCATATAACGCGACTCACATACACCAATGGCCGAAGAAGCCTCGCCTAACATATTCACAATAGACACATGTACGGAAGTATAGACAACAATATTTTTTAAGGGAACGGGCACAAGTGTACCCTGCGGTAATCCCTGCGGAATCTCTTTTGTCCTATCTACCAACAGATAACGCTGAAGCAACCGGGTTGAGTCCCACGGATCGTGAACTTCAACAGCGGTATAATTATCAAAATGGTTAACAGAGAGTCCTTTAGCATACGAAAGGCTATCCACCACATATTTATCATCCGTATGCTGTTTACCCGGCTGCGTACAAGCCACAGCCAGGTAAAGGAAAAAGATATAGAGTAAATATCTCATTTATTATCTATTATAAAAATAGGTTCCACCAGTATAGTAACCACCGGTTTCAAATGTTTTTTCAAATGTTCCATTTGAATTAAAGATATACATTGTACTTGTACTTACATAGTCGTAATTACAAATAAAGATCTTTCCGGTAACCTGGTCTACATCTATTACCAAAGGATTATTAATAGAGGTGTTATCTATAAACCTTTCTTCCAATACATTTGCCGTTAAAGCATTATATTGGACATATTTATATTCAGGTTCACCATATTGAGCAAATAAAGTATAAAGTTTATCATTTACCAATGAAGCTTCGGTGGCATTTCCTATTACTGTTACTTCACCGGTAGCTACATCAATCCGTTGCAATGTATTTTTTATTGTCCCCCAATCTCCCCAGGAAATAACATATAAATCACCCTGACTATTAGGAATAATCTTATTAGGATTGATTACTACTTTTATTTCATCTTCAACCTTAAAGGAAGTCATATCGATTACAGAAACGGTTTCTCCATAATTAGGATAATCCATTCCTCCTGAGTTAGCCACATAGATTTTATTATTTGCAATAGCCAACTGCTCCGGATAGCGGCCTACTGAAACTTTATCCCGGATTTCCAATGAAGCAGTATCGAGTGCAGCTACAGCGTGGTTAGAATAATAACCTATATATACATTACCATCAGCCGCAGCCATACAACGCGGACCTACAGTTGCACTCTGATCATCAGTGGGCTCAAGGCTTTTAATAACTTTACCTCTGGTATCAAGTACTACAATACGATTTGAACCATAAACCGTAACGTATAATTTTGAGCCATAAATCAGTAGAGCTTCCGCGGAATCTCCCAGATCACTTCCGCCATTTGCTTCGGGATAAATATTTTCAGAAAGTAATCTATTAGAAGTAAAATCGTAATAACCTATCGAAGCATTATTGGCTCCCTGATTTCCTCTGTTCAGGATAAACGCACCATTAAAACTATCTGTTACAGGGATGGTTGTTTTATATATCTCGTCAGCAGATGCTTCCATTACTGCAACATGCAGATAAGTATAAAAATCTGTTCCATCCGGGATTTCAAAAGAAGTCGCATCATTAGCAACTTCACCAATTTTTGTACCCAGCTCATCCTGCTCATCACTCAGGTAAATCAGATATCCACCAAAATCAGTTCCTCCTGCCGGAGCAGTCCACGACACAGTACCACTAATTTTTGTATAGGTAATATCTGTATCTTTAAATGCTACATTCCGGGGAACATCTTTATAAATGTCTTTTACTGTTACACTGGCAACATTATCAGATTCCCCTGCTGCATTCTTAGCTACAATAAGCAGATAAGCAGCAAAGTCGGTACCACTGGCAACCGTAAAAGAGGTTACTCCGGCAGAAACATCACCCAGTTTGTTCGCTTTTTCAGACTGGCTATCCGATAAATAGATGACATACCCTGTGATATTGGCTTCACTTTCGGGTAGCGTCCACGAAAGGGTACCTCCTATCTTTCCTTCCTCGTTGTCGGTATCCGTAAACTCCGGACTACTAACCATTTCAACCGGGACACCATCTTTCTCTTTCTCATCGTCATCATCACTACAAGATGTAAAAGGTAATACTACCAATGAAAAGGTAAATAGTAAATAAATCAGCTTTTTCATGTTGTTTATATTTATATATTAATATGTAATCTTAATTCCTCCCCTATAAGACCTGCCCGGCATCGGGTAATACCGGATCACGTCATAGGTAACATCCCCCAGGTTAACGATCTCCGCATGGAACCAGATCGTACAGCCTTTCCAGCGGAAAGAGCGGTTGAAGGATAATTGCTGTTCCACATAACTATCTATCCGGTTAGCCTCTATATTCTGCTGAAGGGCATAGCGTTCACCCACTGCTGTAAGCAGCCAGCTTATATTTATCCAGGGATTTTCAAAAGCGACCGATACATTGCCGGAATGTAGCGGTGTATAAGGGATCTGGTGGCCGTAGATCTTTGAATCTTTATCGGTTGCATCGGTTGCCTCCTGCCAGCTATACGAGCCATCCAGTTGCAGGAATAACTCATGGGGCAGGGTAAAGCGGGTAGACAGATTCACATCTACTCCTTTGATATTTACTTTTCCCATATTCATCATCTTCCAGATAAACATAGTAGGAAGAGCCACGATCTTATCAGTTACCCGGTTATAAAAACCGTCGGCCGTAATGCTTATATATTCCAGGCGGATAGGACTGACCGCTCCGCTCCAGGTTAGGCCCAGGTTGTATTGTTGTGCTTTTTCCGATTCCAACTCTTTATTGCCAATGCGGTCATAATAAAGGTCATTGAAAGTAGGTGTGCGGAAAATATCTTTATAAGAGGCACGCACGCGTAGATTTTGCGAAGATAAAATACGGTATGACAGGCTAAAGGCGGGTGATAAACGCTTCCGGTCGGCGGCAGCCTCCCCGATTTCCAGCTCTTCGGTAATAAACGTACCTAATAGGCTTGCCGTAGCTGTCAAACGGCTGCTTTTATACTGGACAGCCAAAGCGGTAAGCGAAGTGTACCGGGTTGGGAAGGAACATTTGGGCGTAGTTGCATCCAACGTATTGACAAAGAAATCTTCTGCCACAGAAAAAGAGACATATTGAATGGATGAATAGAGCAATGCACCGGAAACGTAGTACTCCCGTTGTGTATATACATCCCGCTGTTCACCATCTATATATTGGCTATGGAAATCCTGGTAACGCGTCCATGAATAGTCAAATTTACCCTGTCCTTTAAACGATAGGTACTCATTAAACCGGTTTTCATACACTGCCTGCACAAAACCATTCCGGTTTTGAAGCCGTTCTTTATGGTAATCGTTATACAGGATAACCGAACCGGGCAATCCGCGTTTGGAATCAAACCAGTAGCCTTTTACCCGCAAGGTTCCTTGTTGCTGCCAGTCTGCGAACAGGTTAAGTTCAGTGCGGAAGCTTTTTATATCACTGTTTTTCCGTTTCTCTTCTGTTACAATATTCCCGTTGGTAAATGTAAAAGGATATTCCCCGTCGGCCCGTAGCCAGTCCGTATGGAAAGAGAGGGCATATGGCTTCGATAATCTTTGCTCATACCGAACCGATGGATTTACCAGCCCGAAAGAGCCGGCCTTTACCTGTCCCTGCAAACGGTAAGGACGTGTATCCTCCAAACGGGGAGTTTCCGTCTGTATATTCAACGCACCGGCCGAAGCATACATCCGGGCTGTCTGGAAAATCTGGTCGGTCTGCCCGATCGAAAGGCTCACAGCCTCTACATTATCGAGTGAAAAGCGGCTGATATCCACCTGCCCGCTCTGTGCATTGGTAATAGTTACCCCGTCATAGCTTACTGCGGTATGTTGTGCTCCCAGGCTACGGACAGAAACGGTTTTAAGCCCTCCTATCCCACCATAATCTTTTACGGTCACCCCCGAAAAGCGGCATACCGCCTCCGAAAGATCCTGCAGGCCCAGCCGTTCTATCCCGGTACGGTCCAACAGTTGCAGGGGAGCACCCTCACGGGTGGTAACCGGGCGTGCTTTTTCGACCACTTCCACTCCCGATAACTGGTAAGTAGTAGTATCCACCTGTTGTGCCGGCAGGTATGCACAGGCGCAAAGCCATGTACCTAACAGGCACATTGTTCTCCTTAAATCAAAAAAATGCATAATTCTTTTCGGTTTACCAACACCTTTACCCGAGGCATTGCAGTAATGTATAATGGCAGGTTTTCTGGCTTATCCTCCCTTAGTCGGCGCCTTCCCAACGAAATGTTTCGTCAGTGGCTACGAGATGCCGGGGTGTTTGCAGGACTTACAGCTACGGGTACAGCTCCGGATTTTCAACGGATTCCCTTTTACTAACTGGCTGCGAATACAGCACAGTTATACCATTAGACAGCCACAAAGGTAAACAAAAAATTAAATATATTATAAATAAAAGCAGATTTGTAATAAGTTTTTTGCCCACCTTTTCTGCCTGATAAGGAATCTGGTTAAGTACATCAGGGAATTCTTTCCGGTCCTTATCAACCTTTTAGGAAGATATGCAGTCCATTACTTGTGTTTTCTACGAGTATTTTTCAAGGACATCTATAGTTTTTTTATATTCTACGGCCGTGGAACGTAAGTTC
>JAJPZJ010000025.1 GCA_021204405.1 Tannerellaceae bacterium
ACCATGGTTAAATGCTTATTGCACCATGGTTGAATGGGTTAGTTCTACCGGGGAAAAGAGTTAATTCACTGCATGAAAATACTTAAAACCCTGTACTAAAAGAATTAAAGGTGACCAATATTAAAAAACTTCTCTGGCAAATCTACCTTTAACTCTATCTAAGCCATCCGTTTAGCCCTTATAATTGCCGGAACACATCCTTATCTCCGGCCAGTTGCCGCTCCTTAAGCAACTACCCTATGCCGGTATACATTCTGTTTTCCCATCAGGCTATGCTGGCCGGCAGCCCCGACGGTTTGCCGGGATAGCCCATCTTTTTTCCACTTATTATATGGACTTAACCAATAAAATTGTGGACTTAACCAATAAAATTGCTTCTTTTGTATAAGAGTTAGCTTATAATCTGATGTGAATGAAAAGTGACAGTAATTTAGACCTTAAACTGATCAATGAGATAAAGAAAGACGATTATGTGAGTTATAATAAGCTGTTTACCCGTTATTATAATCCCCTTTGCTATTATGTCTATCAGATGATCAAAGAGAAAAGTGATGCCGAGGATATCGTGCAGGAGCTTTTTCTGAACCTGTGGGCCAACCACCGGAAGCTGGATATCCATACGGCTGTCTCTTTTTACCTCTATAAAACAGCCCGCAACCTGACATTGAATTATGTACGCGATCATCAGAAATACTATGCAGTACTCGAACAGATAGAGCAATCACCTATTGTTCACGATGACCATTCCCTCGAATTACAGGAGTTCAGGCATGCTTTAAACGACTGTATCAACCGTTTACTTGCCCGAAGTAAAGAAATTTTATTACTCCACAGGATAAAAGGTCTGAAACAAAAAGAGATTTCCGAGAAACTGGATATCTCTGTGAAAACCATTAAAAACCAAATATGGAATGCCCTCCGTAACCTGAGGAATTGCCTTTCCGCTAAAGAAATATAAATTTTTTTACTTTCCCTTTGGAACCTTTTTAATTGGCAGGTGTCTTATTATTAAACATGAAAAACAAATGGACAAACATATAGGAGAACTAATCGCAACCTATTTACTCGAAACTGGCTACGGGCAACCCATGCACCCTGACCTGGAAGCCTGGTTGGCGGAAAGCCCCTCCAATCAGACCATGCTGGAAGAATATAAAAATATTTGGCAGGAAATCAGTAACTATTCTCCTGAACTCCATTTTAATTCAGCCCGGGTATGGGAGAAGATACACCATGTCAATGAGAAAAAGAAAGAACAACGCAATCGGCTCCTGCATATCGGCTATGCGATAGCCGGAGTAGCAGCATCTGTTGTGATCTTCCTCTCTCTTTTCCAATATGGATATATTGAACGTTCCGTGCAACTCGTTGAAGTCAATACCTTTACCGGCAATGGTAATCGTTCTGAAATAGTACTGCCCGACGGTACCCATGTGAAACTGAATACCGGTACCACCCTGCACTATGTATACGACAAAAAGAAGAAGAGCCGGGAAATTCAGTTCGAAGGAGAGGCTTTTTTGAAGTGGCCAAAAGCGAAATACCTTTTATTATCCATACCCCCGACAACCTGGACGTAGAAGTGCTGGGAACAACTTTCAGCATAACAGCCTATCCGGAAGATGAATGCTACCTGGTCTCTTTACTGGAAGGAAAAGTAGAAGTAGGCGATCCGCTCACGAAACTTACCATGGCACCCGGCGAAATAATCAGCTATAACAGGTCGACAAAAAATATGGAGCGCCTCGATAAGGATGTATCCCATATGTACGGTTGGATGGATAACAAACTATATATGGATAACATGTCGCTGGCTGCTGTCTGTAAAACGCTGGAGCGGTGGTACGATGTAAAGATCACACTAGCCGCCGGCCTGGGCGAAAGTGCCAACTATACAGGTGTGTTGCGGGAAGATAATATTACCGATGTGTTAAACGCATTGTGTAGCCTCAGTAATATAAAATATGAAATGAACGGCCGTCATATAAGTATAACCCCTAAATAGTATATGCCTATGAAATAAGCCTGGAAGAACACAAAAAATATGGGAAATGTTAGCACCATTCCCCATACATTTTCATCATTCGATATTAGCGTGAACTAATACTATTAGAATAACAATTGAAAAACAAATATATGAATTTTTTAATATACGACCCCATAAAATAGGGTCTGCCGGGAAAAGTATATCCCGTCGGAAGCGGATCACCCTCCTGGCAGGTATCCTGTTGTTAAATTTATCGCTGTTTACTCATGCCCAGCAAACAACATTAAATCTGAATATACGGAATAAAACGATCAAAGAGGCTTTGATGCAGATAGAAAATCAAACCGAATATCGTTTCCTGTATGAAAATCAAACCAGTAATTTAGATAAGAAAGTTACACTGGATGTAAAAGGCCAGCCGGTAGAGCAGGTATTGAAACAACTGTTGAAAAAAGAGGGCATAAACTATACGATTACGGAAAATAACCTGATCCTTATCAACCCTTCTTCACCGGTAAGAGACCGTGTTACGAATGATACCACCCAGGGAATAACCATTTCCGGAACTGTTACGGATGAAACCGGCGAAACATTACCGGGTGCCAGTATCCAGGTAAAAGGCAGTACCGTTGGTATTATTTCCGATATGGATGGCTATTACACCATTACAGTACCCAATAAAAATGCAATCCTTGTATTTTCCTATATCGGCTATCAGGCACAGGAAGTGCCGGTTGGGAATAAAACAGTAGTAAATGTCCGCATGCAGGAAGATGCCCAGCAGGTGGAAGAGGTGATAGTGGTTGGTTACGGTGTACAACGCAAAGCCTCGGCAGTAGGAGCCATCACCGCTATTAAAGGTGATAAGCTAACCGTTGCTCCGGTGGTAAACCTCTCTGCCGGTCTGGCCGGACAGGCTCCGGGCCTGGTAGCTATGAACCGTACGGGCGAACCGGGAAACGATGGCGCTGTCCTCCGGATCCGTGGTGAAAATACCCTGGGAGATAACCAACCGTTGGTTGTAATCGACGGAATTGCCAACCGGCATGGCGGTCTCGACCGCATCGACCCGAATGATGTCGAAAGCATTTCCATCCTGAAAGATGCTTCCGCTGCTATCTACGGAGCACAGGCTGCCAACGGGGTGATCCTGGTTACTACCAAACGGGGGAAAACAGGTAAACCACAGGTAAAATACTCCTACAACCAGGGCTTTGCACAGGCTACCCGCTTCCCGGAAATGGCGGATGCAGCTACCTATGCTACCATGATGAACGAACTGGCGGAGTATAGTGGCAACCTGCCGGTCTATACGCCCAAAGAAATTGCTAAATTCAGGGATGGATCAGAACCGTGGCTTTATCCCAATACAGACTGGTTTGCGGAAACGATGAAAACCATGTCGCCCCAGTATAAACAAAACCTGTCTATCAACGGAGGAACCGAACATATCCAGTATTATGTATCCATCGGTACCCTGGGGCAGGATGGTTTTTATAAAAACAGCGGAACCCGGTACGACCAGTACAACCTGCGAAGCAATTTCGATGCCAAACTCAATGACTATATTTCAGTAGGAGTAGGACTCAATGCCCGCGAAGAAAAGAAAGAAGGCCTCAATCAATTCAATTATTATGAATTATTGATGATTGCTAAACCTACGGCTGTAGCTTTCTGGCCCAACGGACTGCCCGGCCCTGCTGTACAGGGAAATACCAACCCGGCAATCGGTGCTTCGAAAGAAGCCGGCTATAACCGCACGAAGAATTACTATGTACAATCCGACTTCAGGCTGGAAGTAAAGAACCCGTGGATCAAAGAACTCAAATTTGTCGGTAATTTTGCATACGACAAACAGTTCCAGTTCTACAAAGAGTTCCGGAAAAGTATGACTACCTACAACTGGGATAAAGTATCCTATGATGAGAACGGCGACCCGCTCCTGGTACCCTACACCCGTCCGGCCGACTCGGCAAACCCGGAATTACAGCAATCGGCCCGGGATATCTACAACCTGGTGGTCAATGCCACCTTGCAGTATAGTAAAGCCTTTCATAACGACCATAACCTCAGTGTACTGGCAGGTTTGGAAGGAACAAAAGGAAGTAACAGTTACCTCTATGCACAGAGAAAGTACTATATCTCTGACGCTATCGATGAATTATTTGCCGGAGGCGACAGGGATAAAGATAATACAGGAGAAACAGATGAGTTTGCCCGTGTAAACTATTTCGGACGCCTCAATTACGGCTAATTATAAATATTAATGATTATCCGCATAATGTCCTATTATAAATTCTGGATTTGAAGTCGG
>JAJPZJ010000064.1 GCA_021204405.1 Tannerellaceae bacterium
AAAATTATATCTGTATTTTTAAATTAGTATTTTTTATACGGAGAAATAAGGCTAAACAAAAAACATCCTTTGTCTGTTATAAGTTTGGACAAAGGATGTTCAGTAAATAAAAACAAAAACTAATTAGCCATTTCCGACAGGAATTTAATACGGATTAAACGAATCTCTTCTTCCGTATAATCGCTTCCCAGCTCATCAATAGCCTCTTCCAAATCATCAGTTTCCGAATCTTTAAAATACTCATAAATATCTTCTATGTGGTCTTCGTCCATCACATCGTTTACAAAGTAGTCGATGTTAATACGGGTACCGGAATATACAATTGCTTCTATTTCATCTAACAGTTCACTAAATTCCAGGCCTTTGGTCAACGCAATATCATCTAACGCCACTTTCCGGTCTATACTTTGTACGATCCACACTTTCAGTTTAGATTTATTAGCGACCGTACGTACCCGTAAATCTTCCGGGCGTTCAATCTCATTTTCTTCTACATGTCTTTTAATAAGATTGACAAACTCCTGTCCGTAACGTTTTGCCTTCCCTGCTCCTACTCCCGGTATATTCTGAAGTTCATCCAGCGTTACCGGATAGGTAGTTGCCATAGCTTCCAGAGAAGGATCCTGGAAAATCACAAAAGGAGGAACTTCCAGCCGTTTAGACAATTTCTTACGTAAATCTTTCATCATTGAGTAGAGGATCGGGTCTACTGCGCAGGTAGCTCCACCACGTACCGGGACTTCCTCCTCTTCTTCATCGAATTCATTATCTTTAATGATCTTAAAAGATACCGGTTTATTCATGAACTCCTTGCTTTGAGGCGTAAGCTTCAGCAACCCGTAATTCTCAATGTCTTTTGTCAGATAACCGGCGATTAAAGCCTGGCGAATAACAGCGTTCCAGGTCTTTTCGTCTTCATCCTGGCCTGTTCCGAATATCTCCAGTTCATTATGTTTATAGGATTGAATCTCTGATGTTTCATTTCCTACCAACATATTTACAACATATTCGGCTTTAAATTTTTCTTTTAATACGCTTACCGTTTCCAATACAGCGCTCAACAACTCTTTTGCTTCCACTTGCTTTTTAGGATTCAAACAATTATCACAACTTCCACAATTATCTTCGAGGTATTCCTCACCAAAGTAATGCAATAAAACTTTCCGGCGACACACTGCCGTTTCGGCATAAGCAGCAGTCTCCAATAATAATTGCTTTCCGATCTCCTGTTCGGCTACCGGTTTACCCTGCATAAATTTTTCGAGCTTTTGCAGGTCTTTATAAGCGTAAAAAGCAACACACCTTCCCTCGCCACCGTCACGGCCCGCCCGCCCGGTTTCCTGATAATAACCTTCCAGGCTTTTAGGAATATCATAATGAATTACATACCTAACATCGGGTTTATCAATACCCATCCCAAACGCAATGGTAGCCACGATAACATCTACCTGCTCCATAAGAAAAGCATCCTGATTAGCGGTACGTATCTGAGAGTCCATCCCGGCATGATAAGATAAGGCTTTGATTCCGTTTGCCTTCAGAATATCGGCAAACTCTTCCACTTTTTTACGACTGAGACAATATACAATGCCCGATTTACCCTCGTTTGATTTAATATATTTAATTATCTCGCGATCTATATTCTGGCCTTTAGGGCGAATCTCATAATAGAGATTTGTACGGTTAAAAGACGATTTAAATACGGAAGCATCAATCATTCCCAGATTCTTCTGGATATCATGCTGCACTTTAGGAGTAGCTGTTGCAGTCAGTGCGATCAACGGTCGTTTACCGATCTCGTTAATAATAGGACGGATCCGGCGATACTCGGGACGGAAATCATGCCCCCACTCCGAGATACAATGCACTTCATCCACCGCATAGAAAGAGATTTTGATCTGACGTAAAAAATCAATATTTTCCTCTTTTATTAAAGATTCAGGAGCTACATATAATAATTTGGTACGGCCTGACAGGATATCTTCCTTTACCTGGTCGATTGCAGCCTTATTCAGGGAGGAGTTAATAAAGTGTGCTACCCCATCCTCTTCACTGAAATTACGCATAGCATCCACCTGGTTTTTCATCAGGGCGATCAAAGGAGAGATCACAATTGCCGTACCTTCCATCATAATAGAGGGTAACTGGTAACAGAGCGATTTTCCTCCTCCGGTAGGCATTAATACAAAGGTATCTTTACCAGCCAATACATTTTCAATGATAGCCTTCTGGTTACCTTTGAAAGTATCAAATTTAAAGTGTGATTTTAGTTTTTCCGTTAGATTATCCTTCTTAGCCATACAATGTATATTTATAGATCGCTACGATGCTATTTGCAAACGATTAACATCTGATTTTTCAAACTTATTCTTCGCATACTCCACGGTTACATGAAGTTCTTTTTTATCTTTCGACGGCATACAATACATGGCATCCATCATAATGGCTTCCACAATCGAACGCAATCCGCGGGCTCCAAGCTTGAAGGCCATGGCTTTATCCACAATATATCCGTACACCTCTTCATCAAAGGTAAGAGATATTCCATCCATTTCAAACAATTTCTTATATTGTTTTATAATGGAATTTTTAGGTTCGGTAAGAATATTGCGTAAAGTATCCCGGTCGAGGGGATTCAGATAAGTCAGGATTGGCAAACGTCCTATAATTTCAGGGATCAGGCCGAACGATTTCAAATCTGTAGGAGTAATATATTTCAACAGATTATTCCGGTCTACCGAAGCCTTCTCTTTTGTGGCTGAATAACCCACTACCCGTGTATTCAGCCGTTGAGCTATTTTCTTCTCGATCCCATCGAAGGCTCCGCCACAAATAAACAGGATATTTTTGGTATCTACCGCAATCATCTTTTGGTCAGGATGTTTCCGGCCTCCCTGAGGCGGAACATTTACAATAGATCCTTCCAAAAGTTTAAGAAGCCCCTGCTGCACACCTTCGCCACTCACATCGCGGGTAATAGAAGGGTTGTCACTTTTACGGGCAATTTTATCAAGCTCGTCAATAAAGACAATTCCCCTTTGAGCCGCTTCCACATCATAATCGGCAGCCTGCAACAGACGGGTCAGAATACTTTCTATATCCTCACCTACATACCCGGCTTCTGTCAGGACTGTTGCATCAGCAATCGAGAAAGGTACATGTAACAATTTGGCAATTGTGCGGGCAAGTAACGTTTTTCCCGTCCCTGTCGCACCCACCATAATGATATTCGATTTTTCAATCTCCACATCATCCGTTGTTACCTTCTGTAATAAACGTTTGTAATGATTATATACCGAAACAGATAGATACCGCTTTGCATCATCCTGCCCGATTACATATTGATCAAGAAATTTTTTAATGTCTTCCGGCTTGGGAAGGTCTTTCTGGTTAAGTGAGAAAGAACTCCCCTTGGCAGGCTGTTGCTCTTTTACAATTTCATAAGCCTGCTGTGCACAGTCGTCACAAATTGCACCGGATATTCCATTGATTAAAAAGCCTACATCCCGGCCATTTCTTCCGCAAAACGTACAAGTATCACCTGTTGTTTTGGCCATATATTTAAATTAAAATATTATTTACGAGTTAAAATAGAATCAATCATACCATAATTCAGTGCTTCTTCCGAGTTCATCCAGAAGTCACGGTCACCATCCCGCTCTACTTTATTAAAAGGCTGTCCGGAATGATCGGATATGATCGTATATAATTCTTTCTTTACTTTCAATATTTCACGGGCAGCAATTTCAATATCCGATGCCTGTCCCTGCATGCCCCCTAAAGGCTGGTGGATCATAACACGTGAATGCTTCAGTGCATGTCTTTTACCTTTCGTTCCGGCTACCAGTAAAACAGAAGCCATAGAAGCAGCAATACCGGTACATATGGTAGAGATATCGCAGCCGATAAACTGCATCGTATCATAAATACCATACCCGGCATATACAGATCCACCCGGCGAATTGATATAGATAGAGATATCTTTACCCGGATCGCTCGAATCAAGGAATAATAACTGGGCCTGAATTACATTTGCCGTATAATCGTCTATTTGTGTGCCAAGGAAAATAATACGGTCCATCATTAACCGTGAAAAAACGTCCATTTGTGCAACATTTAGCTGACGCTCTTCGATGATCGTCGGAGAGATATAGCTACTGGTAATGTTTATATAACTTTCCAGTGTAGCACTATTCATTCCCAAATGCTTCGTTGCATATTTTTTGAAATCTTCCATACTTAAAATTTTTAATATGATTATCCGCATAATGTCCGTTGATTTATTGAACATCATATGAAT
>JAJPZJ010000092.1 GCA_021204405.1 Tannerellaceae bacterium
CTCCGACTTCAAATCCAGAATTTATAATAGGACATTATGCGGATAATCATTAAACAGTAAACGAAGTATGAAAATATTGGTAACAGGCACAGCCGGTTTTATCGGTTATTATGTAGTCAAAGCATTACTCTCTCGTGGGGATGAAGTGGTAGGGATAGATAATATCAACGATTATTATGATGTTACCCTCAAGGAAGACCGTTTGCTGGATACGGGGGTCCGGGCTGGTGCGTATGGGGAGGAAGTCCAAAGTACCTTATATGCTGCTTACCGTTTTATCCGGCTGGACCTGACCGACCGCGAGGCGATAGATGCCTTGTTTGCACGTGAGCAGTTTGATTCGGTATGCCACCTGGCAGCACAGGCAGGAGTACGGTATTTGGTGGAGAATCCGTATGCGTATGTGCAGTCTAACGTGGTAGGCTTCCTGAATATAATGGAAAACTGCCGCAACCATCCGGTCAAGCACCTGGTGTACGCCAGTTCCAGCAGTGTATATGGACTGAATGAAGAAATCCCTTATAAGGAAACTGATAAAACAGACCGTCCTGCCAGCTTATATGCAGCTACCAAGAAGGCAAACGAAGTGATGGCACATGCTTACAGCAAATTGTATAACCTGCCCACTACGGGGTTACGCTTTTTTACGGTCTACGGTCCGTGGGGACGGCCCGATATGGCTCCTTTCCTTTTTATGAATGCCATTACACAGGGTAAACCGATCAAGGTATTCAACCATGGGAATATGCTGCGCGACTTTACCTATGTAGGGGATATTGTAGAAGGAGTGGTGCGGGTAATAGATGCTCCCTCCACGGAAGCGATCCCTTACCGGATCTATAATATTGGAAATTCTGCTCCTGTAAAGCTGGAATCTTTTATCAGTGTGATAGAAAATGTGACCGGTAAGCAGGCCGTGAAACAATATATGGAGATGCAGCCGGGTGATGTGCCTTGTACCTATGCGGATACTTCCCGGCTGGAAAAGGATTTAAATTATAAACCCTCTACTACAATAGAAGAGGGTATAGCTGCTTTTTATACGTGGTATAAGAAAAGATACCTGTAAAAAAGGATTATTTCTTTACAGCCGGGCGCCTGGGGCGTCCCCTGGTTGCGCCGGACGGATTGGGGCGCGGACGGTTGTTCTTATTACCTGATCCGGGTGGGCGTCCTCTTCTGGCTTTGGTACCCCTGTACTTTTCCGGCTCATAGGCAGGTGCCTCCCCAAACTTTTCGTCGATAGGAATCTTATATACTGTTTTTTGTAGGAAGTCTTCAATCCGTTTAAAGGCTGGCTGTTCTTCGGGAGCGATAAAGGTGATTGCCAGTCCTTCGCCATTGGTACCCCGGGCGGTACGTCCGATACGATGTACGTAATCTTCGGGGTCGTGCGGGATATCGAAGTTGACCACCAGGCGGATGTCGTTGATATCGATACCGCGTGCTACTACATCGGTAGCTACCAGGATGTCGATCCGGCCGTTCTTAAATTCTTTCATCATCTCTTCACGTTGTGCCTGTTCGAGGTCGGAGTGCATGTCGGCCACGTTGAACTTCATTCTTTTCAGGGTGGCGTTTAGCTCTTTTACCTTCATTTTAGAGGATGAAAAAACAATTACGCGTTGCGGACGGCTTTGTTCGAACAGGTCTTGTAGGATCTTTATTTTCTGTACCTCGTAACAGATATAGGCGGTTTGCAGGATGCTTTCCGGCGGACGCGAGATGGCAATACGTACCTCTTCGGAATTTTTTAGGATGGTTTGGGCCAGGGTGCGGATTTTGGGTGGCATCGTGGCCGAGAACATAATGGTCTGGCAGGTGAGAGGCAGTTGTTTATGTATCTGCATAATATCGTCGTAGAAACCCATGTCGAGCATCCTGTCGGCCTCGTCGAGGATGAAAAAGGATACCTGCGAGAGGTCTACAGTGCCCATTTTAAGGTGCGACAAAAGCCGTCCGGGGGTGGCAATTACGATATCGGCTCCCATTTCGAGGCCACGCCGTTGTTGTTCCCAGACAATCCCGTCGGTTCCTCCATAGATCGGTACAGCCGAAACCGGAACGAAGTAGGTGAAACCTTCGATCTGTTGGTCTATTTGTTGTGCCAGTTCGCGGGTAGGAGCCATGATAATCGCATTGACGGCATCGGGTACATGCTCTCCTTTACTAAGTTCGTTAATCACGGGAAGTACATAGGCTGCCGTTTTTCCGGTGCCTGTCTGGGCACAGGCTATAATATCCTTCCCTTCAAGTATGACTGGTATGGTTTGCTCCTGTACGGGGGTTGTTTCCTGAAAATTCATGGCATCCAGCCCGTCTAGTACAGCATCTTCCAGCTTTAATTCATCAAATCTCATCTTCTGTTATTAAATACACAGTAAAGGTATATAATATTGTCAATAAATATATTATTTGGGAATATATATGTGGATGGTATGTGTTGGGTGTACCTGATATAAAGTTTATTTGTAGGATAAATCTTCCCGGCATGACTACTTCCATATCCGGCAACTTATTACTATTTTTACCTGTTCTTACCAATAAATATATACACATGAGAAGCCAGGCATTACGCAAAGCAGCTCCCGAGCTCGATTCTTTACGCCTCGGAAGCGGCTGGAGCATCGACGATTTGGATAAACCCCAGGTAATTATAGAAAGTAGTTATGGGCACAGCCACCCTGGCAGTGCCCACCTCAACCTGCTGGTAGACGAGGCCGGCAAAGGAGTGGGCGACGCCGGTGGCAAAGCCGCCAACTATTACGTAACCGATATATGCGATGGCGAGGCGCAGGGCCACGACGGCATGAACTACTCACTCGTATCGCGCGACCTGATGGCTGCCATGATTGAGGTACATGTGCGTGCCACCCCGTTCGACGCCGGGGTGTTTATCACCAGTTGTGATAAATCGGTGCCGGCCCACCTGATGGCGATCGCCCGGTTGGATATGCCCGCCCTCTTTGTGCCCGGTGGCATCATGAAGACAGGTCCCGGGCTGCTCACCCTCGAGCAGATCGGGACATACAATGCCCAATATGCCCGGCAGGAGATTACCGGAAAGCAATATAGTTGGTACAAACAACATGCCTGCCCCTCGTGTGGGGCCTGTTCGTTTATGGGCACGGCTTCCACGATGCAGGTGATGGCCGAAGCCCTCGGGCTGGCAATGCCTGGCAGTGCGCTGATTCCCACCCACGTAAACTCCCTCAAAGAGATGACCCGCCGGGCCGGGCAGCATGCCGTAACCCTGGCGGCTACCGACCTGCGTCCCTCGGCCATCCTTACCCCCAAAGCATTTGAAAATGCCATCATGGTACATGCCGCCATTGCCGGGTCGAGCAATAGCCTGCTCCACCTGCCTGCCATTGCCCACGAGGCCGGTGTGGAGTTGCTACCGGAGCGGTTCGACACGCTCCACCGCCGGATTCCCTTCCTGCTCAATATCCGCCTCAGCGGTTACTGGCCGGGCGAATATTTCTGGTATGCCGGGGGAGTGCCCGCCATTATGGAAGAAATCAAAGAACACCTCCATCTCGATGTGCTTACCGTTACCGGCAAGAGTCTGGGAGAGAACCTGGAGATACTGCGTTGCAACGGCTTTTACGAAGGATGTTATAAACATCTACAGGTGGCCGGCGTAAAGAAAAACGATATTATCAAACCCGTTTCCGATCCTATCCGGAGCGAAGGAGCCATCGCCATCCTCAAAGGCAACCTGGCGCCGGAAGGGGCGGTGGTCAAACATGCTGCTATCTCTCCGAAACTGATGCAGGCTACGCTGCGTGCCCGCGTATTCGATAGTGAAGAAGAGGCAATCAAGGCGGTCTTACAAAAACAGATACACCCCGGCAATGCCGTCTTTATCCGGTACGAAGGCCCTAAAGGGAGCGGGATGCCCGAAATGTTCTATACCACCGAAGCAATTGCTTCCGACCCTACCCTGGTGGAGACGGTGGCGCTGATTACCGACGGCCGTTTTTCGGGGGCTACCCGTGGTCCTGCCATTGGCCATGTCTCGCCCGAAGCTAGCGAAGGGGGCCCGATCGCCCTGGTGGAGGAGGGCAACCTGATCCGGATCGACATCCCGGCCCGTACCCTCGCGATCTGCGGGATCAGCGGTGAGCCGGCTATCGAAACGGCTATTACTGCCATCCTCGACGAACGTCGCCGGCGGTGGCAACCCCGCCCGCCGCGCTATACCCGCGGAGTACTGGGCCTTTATACCCGTACCAGTACCTCGCCGATGAAAGGGGGCTATATGGACTCCGGTAAATAGATAATTACTATCTTTGCTGCCGGTAATCAATACAAATAGCATGAATAGATTAATCCTCCTGCTGGCTGTCCTGTGGCTTTTCACGGCACCGGGCTGCACCGGCGGCAAACAACAATATTACGAAGAGAGCGGCTCGGTATTCAACACCCTCTACCGCATCAAGTATAAGTCGGACCATCTGTTGACCGAAAAGATCGACCGGGAGTTCTGCACCTTTAACCTTTCGCTCAACCCGTTCAACCCCAATTCCATTATTGCAAGGGTGAATAACAACCAGCCAGTGGAGGTAGACAGCTTCTTTACAACGGTATTCAACAAAGCCCGCGAAGTATCCGAACGTACCGATGGCATGTTCGACATCACCTGTGCCCCACTGGTCAACCTCTGGGGGTTTGGCTTTAATAAGATGGACAGCGTACGACCTTATATGGTAGATAGCCTGCGCGAATTTGTAGGTTACCGGAAGGTATGGCTGGAAGGGAAGGAGGTAAACAAGGCCGATCCCCGGGTGATGCTCAACTGCTCGGCCATTGCCAAAGGGTATGCCTGCGATGTGATCGCCAGTCTGCTGGAGCGCGAAGGTATTACCGATTACATGGTCGAGATCGGGGGCGAGATTGTAGCCAGTGGTGTAAACCCCGGCGGGCAGTGCTGGCAGCTGGGTATCAATAAGCCCCACGACGATCCTGCCGGGCTGTCGGACGAGATCCAGGAGGTAATCCGGTTTTGCAGCAAGGCGGGGCTGGCTACTTCGGGCGACTACCGCAATTATTACCTGAAAGAGGGGAAGAAATATGCCCACACCATCGATCCCCGTACCGGTTATCCGGCGGCACAGAATATCTTGAGTGCTACCGTAGTAGCCCCCGACTGTATGACCGCCGATGCCTATGCCACCGCTTTTATGGCTATGGGGCTCGAGAGGGCCTGTGAGGTAGCGGCTACCATCCCCGGCATTGAATATTATTTTATTTACGGAGATGACGAGGGGGAGATACAGGTGCGGTTTTCGGAAGGGATGCAGGCATACCTGGTACAGTAGACAGCGGTGTTCAGAAGATTTGGAATATGGTTAATTGACTGATTCTCATAATCTAAGTAATAAAAGAACAGATAAAATCGTGTTGTATAACTATCTTGTGAACACGATTGTGGAGCAGGCAAGGGGAACGGGTAAAGAGGGGGCTGCTCCGGCGGCCGGCGGCTTTAAAAGTCGAATTCGAAATCGAAGCCGTCGCTGTCGAATTCAGGGCCGGTAAACTGCTCCAGTTCGCGCCGGCCCTTCTTGGTAGGGCGGCCCATTCCTTTGGAGCGGTTGACGAAGCCGGATATTTTATTCAATTCGAGTATTTCATATTGGTCCGGGGTGGTTACATTTTCCAGGTAACCGGGTACGAGTTTGGCGCCCATCCGTTTTTCCGTCAGTGCCAGTACTTTGAAGGAATAGGTAACAGGCAGTTTGCGTACGTCGATCACATCGCCCACCTTGATGGTGCGTGAAGGTTTCACCGTTATTCCACCGATCGTGATCCGGCCTTTTTTACAGGCTTCGGCGGCAATGGTACGGGTTTTGAATATGCGGGTAGCCCACATCCATTTATCAATGCGTACTTCTTCCATTGGTTTATTTGTTATTGTATTGGTTCATGGTAAGCTGGACGCCTGCCAGGCAAAAGCTTTTAACAATCTCGACGGCCCGTTTCAGTTTTTCGGGCATCTGTTCCATCTCGTCCGGGTCAAACCTGCCTAGTACATATTCCACCTGCCTGCCGTGCGGGAAGTTGCTTCCGATACCGAAGCGGAGGCGGCAGTATTCCTGTGTGCCGAGTAACTCCTGGATGTTTTTGAGCCCGTTATGGCCTGCGTCGCTTCCTTTGGGTTTGAGGCGTAAAGTCCCGAATGGCAATGCCAGGTCGTCTGCTACCACCAGCAAATTTGCTACCGGGATGTTTTCTTTCTGTAACCAGTAGCGTACGGCATGGCCGCTCAGGTTCATAAAGGTATTGGGCTTGAGTAAGATCAATTGTTTGTTTTTTACCCGCACGCGTGAGATAGCTCCGTAACGCTCGTCGGTAAAAGGGTTGCCGGTTTCATCCGCCAGGGCATTTACTACACGGAAACTTACATTATGGCGGGTACCCATATACTCCGGCCCTATATTACCTAAACCTACGATCAGATATTTCATTGTATACTTTTCCTGAAATGATTCAACCTATATAACAAAGTAAAGATATAAAAAAGAGGAACACGGAAAACAGATCTTTTGAAATCTCCGTATTCCGTGTTCCGTATAGGGTTTCTCTCCTTAGATTAAGAGAGTATAAAGTTGTGCTATATTAAGCTTTCTTAGCCATCGCACCACGAGCAGCACGGGTTAACTGAACGGCACATACAACAGCATTTTTAGCATTCAATAACTCCAGGTTATCGAAGCTTAATGAGCCCACCTGGATGGTTTTACCTAATCCGAGGTTTTCTACGTTGATAGTCAATCTTTCAGGAACATTGGTATAAAGCGCTTTTACTTTCAGCTTTCTCATACGCAGTGTTAATTTACCTCCTGATTTCACACCTTCCGCGTATCCTTCCAATACAACAGGTACTTCAATTACCATCGGTTTGTTTTCAAATACTTCTAACAGGTCGATGTGCATAATCTCATCGGTTACAGGCTGGAACTGTACATCTTTGATGATCGCTTTTGTATTTTTACCATCGATAGAGAGGTCGATCACGAAAATTTCCGGTGTATAGATCAGACTACGAACGCCTTCCTGTGCGAGGCTTATGTGTTTTACTTCTTCACCACCGTATAATACAGCAGGGATTTCCTTTTCTTTACGAAGCGCTTTGATCGCTCTTTTTCTGTCAGCTGATGTAGCCGGGATTTCTCTTCCTTTTGCTTCTAACTGAAATGTTTTCATTTTGCTAGTTTTTTGTGTTACTCAAAATTAGTTTATATCTGCTTCTAATTTCCCATCACACGTACGGGGTTAAAAAGCGGTACAAAGATAGAGTTTTTTGTTAGATAGCAAGGGATGCGAAGCGGATTTTGTAAAAAAGAGGGGATGATTATTCTGCTTTTGGCTGAATAACCTGTATGGAGTATACCTTTCCCACCTCGGGGTAGGCTGGCTTAAACTGTTCCAGCAGATCTTCATAGAGGGCTACGGGAACGATTATATCAGCCATTTTGGAAGGGACATATTTATTCATTATGAATTTGTATTGCTGATCTTCCACCATGAGGTTATATACAGAGACCGGACGGTTGTTTTCTAGTTCCTCAGTGGTGATCCGGAAAGTACCTTCATGGCGGAATGAACTGACTTTATGTGGATAGAGGTATACCGTGCCAGCCAGGTTTTCGGTATAAATAAAGCTATACAAGCCACCTTCTTTTACCGGGATGGAGGCAAGGGCTTTTTCTTTCAGTTCAGTTTGGGCAGCTATTGTCATCTGGTCGCCTTCCACTACTACATCGTGTTGGATTACTTCATAGTGCTGCTCGCGGTACCTGATATCAATATCCACGTAGATGGATTGGCCCAGGGCATCTGTCACCTTTACCTGGGCGTGGCCTACTCCCCGGGTCTGGTAGTTAAAGGCGTTTGGCCATTTCTCCATGTAGACGTCTAGTAGAGCTGATTCACAACTTACGGAGTAAGGCCTGGCCCCTCCGTCGATGGTTACACAACCCTCCTCCTCATTGGGATGATATAAGGTAAGATGATTATCCTCGGCACCCATGATTTGTAAAGGAGGCTCTTTCTCATTGTCGCAACCGGATAAACCTACACATATACCTATACCAACGATAAGTGCATACAAGTGATTCAAGTGCATTTTTACATTCATAGTCGTATCTGTTAAGTTTAATAATATTAGTTTTACTTATTCATAAGATGAAAGTAAGGGTGGAATAGTTGCATCCGGATACAAACATTGTTGTGAGGTGATGGCCGGAAGATTTTTTTGAGTCCCGGAAGGACAGTATATTCTAGCCCAGGGCGTTGCCCTGGGTTTAAGATCATACCAACAAGGTAGTGCTGTAAGCACGGCATAAAAATATCCAATAATAGCCAGTTTCTCTTATGTCGTCCTTACAGGACTCAAAAAGATCAATACCAAACCCCCGGCACTGCGTACCGGGCTAGATTATTCCGTGCTTGCAGCACTCATCCCCCATTTCTTACTACCCAGAGCAGTGCCCTGGGCCAGGATATGCCGTCCCTACGGGACTCCATACCTGCCTATCCGTTACTCCGCCCTGCGTACCGGGCCGGAGTGGCGCGTTCTTGCAGGGCTTATTGCCACGGCTTATTGGAATCGGTATCCCAGCCTTTCAAGTAGCTGTTCCGTATCTTCCCAAAGTTTTTCCTGCTGGGGGTGGGAGCAGAAACGTTTGGATAAGTTGCATTCGCGGCAGGAGGCATAGCAACAACCGCTTTTCCCAGCTGGTTCTTCCGAAAGGGCCAGGTGGATGGCGGTGGCGGCTCCTTTGGCCGGTGTTTTGATAAAGGGGCGGAACAGGAGATCGGTAAGCGGGTCGAACTAGGCTTGCATGGTGATCATATGGGTGTTGACGATCCCGGGGTCGGCCGCATTGACTGTGATTTGTTTATGCCCGATCCGTCTGGCCAGCTCTTTGGTAAATAATAGCAGGGCCAGTTTGGTGTTGGCATAGACCGGGATGCGGCGGAAGGTGCCGTTGCATCCTTTTTCAAAGAAGTAAGGTTCAATTTTACCAATGGCATAGGTGCAGGATACCGTATTGATGATTCTTGTGCCTGGTTACATCAGGGGTATCAGTCGACGGGTAAGCAGGTAAGGGCCTACGTAATTGACGCTGACAAGGGTTTCCAGCCCATCGATGGTCTGCCGGCTATGGGTAGTGAGTATCCCTGCATTGTTGATCAGTCGGCTAACGGGTACGCCCTGTTCGAGCAGGCGGGAGGTAAACTGTTCGACGGAGGCCAGCGACGAAAGGTCGAGGGGGCGTACTTCGATCCGGTCGTTGCCGGAAGTTTTCTTCAGCCGGTTGCATAGGGCAAAAGCCAAAGCCGGATTATGGTAGGCCATAATAATGTTGTATCCTTTGCGTGCCAGGGCGTGGGTAATCTTCATTCCCATCCCGCCGTCGGCACCGGTTATGATCGCATATCCTTTTTCCATCAGCTATTTTCGAGTTGGTTGATTTCACGAAGTAATCGGGGAGGCAGGTTGGGTATATGCTTATGGCAAGCCATTTCACGTGTGTACATGCGGGCTATGCAATAGTTGCTATGGCCGTAGTCGCACCGGGCTTCGGCTTCTTCTTTCATCCGGTTTACAAAACCCGGCTCATTCAGCAGGGCGCGTGCCATGCTTACAAACTCAAAACCGTGGCCTAACACTTCCTCTATTTTATTACGCGACACCAGGCCGCCTACATATACCAACGGTAGCCGGAGCGCTTTCCTGAATTGGATGGCATCTTCCAGGGAATAGGCTTCGCGGAAAGGTTCGGTGGGGATCATCGTCCGTCCGGCCATGCGTACGCCCAGGAGCAACCAGCCCATAGGCATATAATGGGTAAGGGTACGGATGGGCATGGCTCCGCGCATGACATACATAGGAGCGCGGCTGACAAACCCTCCGCTCAGGATCAGGGCATGTGCACCACATTGGTCTTGTAGGGTACGGGCTACTTCAATGGTTTCACCGGGCTTCATACCTCCTTTAAATCCGTCGCGCATATTTACTTTTACCAGTACGGCCATATCGGTACCGGCTGCTTTCATAACTTCGTTCATACATAGGGTCATAAAGCGCATCCGGTTTTGCAGGCTGCCTCCGTATTCATCTTTTCTTTTGTTGGTGTAGGGAGAGAGGAACTGGCTGATCAGGTAACCATGCCCGGCATGTACTTCTACGGCATCCATACCTGCTTTCCGGGCCAGATGTACGGCTTGCCCGAAGGCTTTTGCCATGGCAACAATTTGTGAAGGTTTCATTCCTTTTACAAAGGTGGGGGAATAGAGGTTGAAACCGGTGGAGGCGGAGATGGGGGTACAACCGCAGATCTGTTTGTGCGACATATTTCCGCAATGGCCAATCTGGATAGAGGCGGCGGCTCCCTGCCGGTGGATGGAGCCGGTTATCTTTTTTAATTCGGGAATAATTGCTTCGCGCAGCCATAATTGTCTTTCAAAAGAAAGTCCGCTTTGTGTTACGGCGGCATAGGCCAGGGTGGTCATACCTATTCCTCCGGCAGCTACAGCCGTATGTTAGTCGTACAACATTTGTGAGGGAGTATTTCCGGGACACATGCTTTCGAAAGCAGCTGCCCGGATCGTACGGTTACGCAGGGTTAGCGGCCCGATCTGCCCCGGTATAAAAAATATTGATTTTTCCATAAGTAACAAATATAGGGAAAATCCTGCTAGTTAGTAAATGAAAGGGATTACCCGCTTCCGTTTTCCTACTGCCGGGCCAAACTCTTCCTTGTAACGTTGGTAGATGGTGTTGGCACGGGGTACCAGGTTGGCGATTGTCCACCAGGCGAATACGGCTCTGCTGGCACTCCAGGTAAGGAGGGCGAAGCCACACCATTCGACAATCTCGCCGAAATAGTTGGCAGAGGTTACATAGTTAAATAAACCGCCTTCAGGCAGGTAATAGTTCGTATCACTGGGCTGCCGGAGGTGCCGGATGATATAGTCGGAATGGATGTTGATAGCCATCCCTGTAAAGAACAGCAAGGTTCCGGCAATAAAGGGTAAACTACCCAGCCATTCAGTTGTATAAACAGGGCCCAGGCGGAACAGCCAGTATTCCTGCATAAAGCCATTGAGGATATTGAAGAGGATAGCCATGCACATGATTGCTACCGGCATACGGCTTTTCCCTTTGATAAGTAGCGGGAAGATAAAGGCCCGTTGCAGGTAATGCAGTTCAAAAAGGAGGAAAAAGAGTAGGGGAACTGTTTCAAACTGCCGCCCGGAAGTGGCCCATAAATAAAGCATAATTAAAAAAAACGGGAGCTTCCATACATATCCACCCAACGCGGTTTGGTAAAGAAAGCCCCCATTTTTTGCTGAAAAACATACCGTAACCGGCATTGACAAAATACAAGGCAACAAAGACGATTGCTGCGGTTATGGTCATACATAGTAAAAATAAAGAGAATTCGTGTGGTGTCATTGTTGCCGGTAGTAGAGGTGTCTATGCTTGTCTGTCCTGCTGTTTATACTGTTCGTACATGCTGTAGACTGACTCTTTTAGTTCGTCGAATGTACATTCCAGTACCCGGTTGGAGAAACAGATCGGCGAACCGTAAAATTTATTTTTTATTTCCAGTGATCTCCTTTTGGCATTGCCGGGTTCGCGGGCAATATATTCGTCGGGATTTTTTAATTTCAACACAATATATTTCCGCTTGAGGTTACTGCTTATGTCATCCATTACTTTGATCTGTTCAACATCTTCCCACTTTATCAGCCCGATCCGGTGTCCGGTTGACATATCCCGTATCCCCTCCGGGGAAATGAACATCGCAGTAAAGTTCTCTTTATGGAAATGGATATATCCGAGCAGGCACAGCGTAGCCACCAATAGCAGGAATACGCCAACCAGCAGGCTGAAAAAGCGGCCGCTTCCGAAACGGAGGCTACCGGCCAGATAGAATACACCTATCCCTGCTATACCGGATACTAGGAAGGTGGTGATTAATCCGATCTTTTTCTCTTTTTTAAGCTGGTATGTTATCTCCTTTGGCATTTCCATTTTATATAGTTTTTTCTACATTCCATACAAAGGCGCGTAATCCCAGGGCTTCTGTCTGCTTGTCCATCTTATGGAGCATATCCAGGAAATTGTCTACTTTTTCCTCTTCTGTAAAAGCAATGATCGCCGAGTTGAGTGTTGGCCATGCATGGCTGCCATAATGTGGCTCTCCTTTGTTACTTCCCCGTCCCTGTACGGTTTCCCAATAGGTGAAACCACGCATGCTATTACGGTCGAGTAAGGCTACGACCATTTCGTAGTAAGCCTGGTTGAACGATATAAATATAGCTTTCATTTTATTAATTTGCAATAGTTAGGATTCATATTATGGATGTAAACCGTAACAGAAGAATAACATTATTCATTAAATTACGGTTTACATACCTTTGTTAAAATTAAAGTTGTTCCAGTTGCCGTATCTTGGCCAGTTTCCTGCGGCGGCGTTTCAATCCGGTAGCAGCAAAGGTACTGTATACTACGGGTACGATCACCAGGGTGATCAGGGTAGATACCGCAAGCCCCCAGGCTACTGTCACACCCATGGGGCGCCAGATCTCAGCACCTTCGCCGGTTCCTATTGCCATGGGGATCATACCCAGCACGGTTGTACAGGTGGTCATTAATACCGGACGCAGACGGGATTTACCGGCTGTTACCATAGAGGTAAGGATACTCATGCCACGCTCGCGGCAGAGGATGGTATAGTCGATCAGTACGATACCATTCTTCACTACAATACCCATCAGCATGATCAGCCCGATAAATGCCATTATACTTAATGGCGTATTGGTGATGATGAGCCCCAGAATTACCCCGGTGAATGCAAAGGGGATGGAGAACATGATCACGAACGGGTTGGTAAGTGATTCGAACTGGGCTGCCATCACAATAAATACCAGGATAATGATCAGTACTATCAGGATGCCCAGTTCACCGAATGTATCCTGCTGGTCTTCGTACGTACCTCCGATAGACCAGGTTACTTCCGAGGGCATATCCATTTGTTTCAGTTCGGCCAATGTACCTTCTACGATTTCACTCAGTGCGGCTCCCTGTCCTACAACTCCGGATACGGTAATGACACGTTCACGGTTTTTACGTTCGATCGTAGGAGGGGTCATCCGTTCAACCACCACACCCAGGTCGCGTACACGGATACCTTGTCCGGCATTGTTATAGATCATGATATTTTCGAGGTCGTCAACCGATTGGCGGAACTGGGGTGCCAGGCGCACACGGATGTCGTACTCGTCACCTACCTCGCGGTAGTAAGAGGCAGTAGATCCATTTACACGGTTACGCAGGTATAAGGCAGCAGTAGTCATATTCAGTCCGTTAAGTGCCAGCTTTTCGCGGTCGAAGTCTACCTGGTATTCAGGTATGTAATCTTTACGGCTAATATTTACCTGGCTACATCCTTTGATTGTCAGCATCCGTTGGGATAGTTCGGCAGCTACGGCATCGGTCAGGGCAAACTCGAAACCATAGATTTCTACGTCTACGGTTGCTTCACCACTCATACCACCGCTACCACCACCGGCCTGTACTTTATATTCTTTTATTTCAGAGTAAGCCATCAGGTCGTGACGCATGAGGTCACAAATTTCCAATAATCCTCTTTTACGGTCTTTCGGGTCGACCAGGTTGATATTGAAACTAATAATGTGTGAGCCGTTGTCTCTTAACTGTGCCCAGGTGTTGTCGGTATCTGCCTGTCCTTCACTGAAGTTCAGTACGCGGATCTCCGGATATTTTTCCCTGAACTCGTCGTTGATACGTAATGCCACATCCCGGGTAATCTCCTGGCGCGTACCGATCGGAAGTTCTACCGTAATAGCCACACGGGAGTTGTCTGATGGCGGGAAGAACTCTGTTTTTACCAGGGGAACCAGCATCATGATACCGATGAAAATAAGGATTGCACCGGCTATTACTGTTTTACGATGACGTACAGCCCAGGTTAAAAACCGTCCGTATACCACGTCAAGTTTACCAAGCCCTTTTTCGATTGGTGTATAGAACAGAACGAACAAACGTCCTTTTTTAGGATCTAAATGGAGCAGTTTTGAACATAACATCGGGGTCAGGGTCAAGGCACCGATGGTAGAAATGATCATGATGATACTTGAGATCCATCCTAACTGTTCGAACAGGATACCAGCCAGGCCGGTTACCATTGTAAGTGGCAGGAACACGGCTAACATGGTAAGGGTAGAAGCAATAACCGAGATCGCTACCTCATTGGTTGCATATACGGCTGCTTCTTTTGGACGGCTACCCCGTTCAATATGGGAGGTGATGTTTTCCAATACTACAATAGCATCATCCACCACCATACCAATTGCAATGGATAAGGAACTTAATGAGACGATATTGATTGTATTACCTGAAGCTAACAGGTAAGCAAATGCTGCAATAAGGGAAATCGGGATTGTCAGGATAATGATAAATGTTGCCCTCCATCGTCCGAGGAAAACCAGTACAACCAACATAACCACAATAAAGGTAACCAAGATGGTTTCGACCAAACTGTCAATCGTATTCAGGATGTTGTTGGAAGTATCAACGATCACGCCCAATTCTACGTCGGAAGGCAAACTGGCCTGGATGTCCGGAAGCCTTTTCTTTACAACTTTGGAGATATTTACTGAGTTGGCTCCGGATTGTTTCTGGATAACGATGATACCACCCCATCTACCATTAGAGTACGCTTCCTGTGCACGTTCTTCAACAGTGTCAATTACTTCGGCTACATCACGCAGATAGATCGTTCTTCCGTCTACGGCACCGATTACCAGGTCAAGCATCTGGCTGGCATCTGTAAATTCGCCCTCGACACGTAAGGAATAGGTGTTGGAACCAATATCGATCGTTCCCCCGGGTGTATTCTGGTTCTCCTGTGCAATAATGGTCGATATCGATTCGATAGTCATTCCATAGGCTTCCAGTTTGTAGGGGTCGCAGTATACCTGTACCTCACGTTGCGGAACCCCTGAGATAGATACCGCACCTACTCCCTTGATACGTGCCAATGGGTTAGCTACCCTGTCGTCGAGAATTTTGTATAATGCCGGCAAACTTTCTTCTGCATTTACGTATAAAAGCAGGATCGGAATATCATCTGTACCGAATTTGAAAATGATCGGGTTGTCGGCATCATCGGGAAGATCTGATTTTACCATATCCAACTTGTCGCGAACATCATTTGTTGCAACGTCAATGTCGGTACCATATTCAAATTCAAGGGATACAATAGACATGTTTTCTTTGGATTGTGAAGTGATATTTTTCAGGTCACTTACACTATTTAATACATTCTCCAAAGGTTTTGTCAGGTTCATTTCAATATCGGCACCACTGGCTCCGGAATAGGCGGTCATTACCAGGATGGTGTTCGACTCGATCTCAGGATAGAGGTCGATCGACAAACGGGTTAGGGAAAAAAGCCCGAGGATCACTACAGCAACGAATACAAGGGCAGTAGTAACCGGCTTTTTTATCGCGGTTGCATATATACTCATCTTTCTTTATTCTTAATTCTCTATTTCAACTTCCATTCCATTTCTCAGGCGGTTGTGAGCGGTCATAATAACTACGTCGCCATCGTTTACACCCGATATAATCTCATATTTGTTACCCATACGGCGGCCCAGTTCAACTTTTTTGAACACTACTTTGCCATTATCGTATACATAGATAAAGCGTTCACCTGAACCGCTCTGCTTGATAATTGCCTGGTCGGGGGCTACCACGTGGCGTGCCGAACCAAATGTCAGGGTTACACGGGCGAACATACCCGGACGTACGCGTTCGTCTTTATTGGCAATATGGATCTCGATCGGGAAGGTACGGGTATTTGGATCAATGGTTGGGTAGATCAGGTTTACCTTGCCTTTGAATACCTCATCGCCATAGACATCTAATTTGATGTCGACCTCATTGCCTTTCTTCACCTGTTTAAAGAAACTTTCCGATACATTTACGATCAGCTTAACAGGCTGGATCTGTTCTACTACAAAAATCGGGGTTTGTTCGTTATACAGGTCGCCATTATCATAGTTACGTGCTGTTACGATACCATTGATCGGGCTTAACAACTGTGTATTTTCAATCAGGTTGTCGAGTGCGGTACGGCTAACATCCAGCGCTGTTTTCTGGGCTTCCCAGGATGATTTGGAGGCACCGCCAATTTTGTAAAGCTCGTCGATACGGCGGAATTCAGTTTCCATATTTTCGAGCTGGATCTTAGCTTGTGTCAGGCTGTTTTCGTCCATTTTTACCAATACCTGTCCGGCACGTACATGGTCGCCCACTTCGGCAAACAACTTAGTAATACGTACAGGGCTTTGCGGAGCGATCTGGTTGGTAATATTAGCCTCGACGGTTGCTGTAAATTCGCGGATCTGATCAACATCCTGTACAGAAACTTTTTCAACCTTTACTTTTTCTTCAACAGCGGTTTCTGTATCTTCTTTCTTTTCGCCTGCACACGACACCATAAGTGCCAGGGTAAGTGCCGGAATAGCTTTCAATACCTTAAATGATTTCATATTGTAAATGGATTTCATATTGATTTATCGGGATTTATTATTCGTTTGTTAATATTGCTGACCCAGGATGTTTTCAAGGTCGGACTTAGCTACCATATAGTCGTAAATAGACTGGTTGAAGTTTAACCGGGCCTGGGTAAGTGCCAGTTCGGCATCGTTCAGTTCCAGCAATGTGCTGGCACCTGTTTCATACCGTTTCTGGGCGATCTCATATCCTCTTTCGGCCTGGAATACGCCTTTACGTGAAGCATCATATTGTTTAATAGATGTGTTCATATTATCCATCTGCTGCTTAACAGCCAATTGTAAATTGCGCTCTGCATTTTCACGATTAAGGTGCATTTGTTCAATAGATACCTTTGTCTGGCGTACATTGTTATATCTGCTACCTCCTGAGAAGATAGGGATAGAGAGTGTAACGCCGATCGTAGAATACGGATTCCAGTTATAGTTTTTGAACTTGAAGTCGTTATTCATTGCCGACCAGTTGTAAATGGTATTCAATGACAAGGTTGGCAAGTATTCATACTTCTGTGACTCTAATGTTTTTTGTAACTGGTCGGTTTGCAGATCCAATTGCCTCAGGTCTGTATTATTGACCAATGCTGTATCAATAGAGAGAAAATCGGCGAACAGGTCTGTTTCAAAATCATTCAGGCTGTCTACACATTCTATGGGTATATCCAGATCCATACCCATTAATACCTTTAACTGCCATTTTGCCAGTTCAAGGGAGTTTTCTGCCTGGAGCAGGCTGGGCTCTACATTTTTAACGGATACATCTGCACGGATCAGGTCGTATTCAGCTACAAGGCCCTGGTCATATTTCTGTTTGATGTCGAGGTAGTTTTCCATGGCATTCTTATAACTTTCATAGAAAACCCAATAGGAATCTTTAGCCAGTAATACAGTATAATAACTGTTCTTGACCTGGTTAACCATAGATATTTTAGAAGCGCGTGCCTCTTCTACTGCTAATTCTATATCAATCCCTGTGATAGACAGGCTTTTCCATAATGCTGGGTTTACCAGGGGCATAGAAGCCGAAAAGCCTAATGACCAGCTATTATCTGTTCCAACCGGAAAGCCCTGTAAGCCTCCACCTTCGGATTCTCCATCTGATTCGTCTCCTCCAAAAGCAGAAGAATCCATGTACATATACTGTTTTTTTAGTGTACGGCTATACTCAGCTGTGAAATTGATCTGCGGAAGTAAGGCAGCATATGCCCCCTTTTTCGCATACTGTTTCTTTTCTATTTCCTTATCAGCTACCTTCACGGTCGGGTTTTCACTCAACGCAATTTCCAGGGCAGTACTCAGGTCTATCTTCAGAGGCTCCTGTGCAGCAAGCTGCGTAAATGCCAGCGAGGGGAGAAGCATCAGCATTACCCACATCATCTTTTTGTTAATTAATATTCGTTCCATTTAAAAAATAGATTTGTTATTGAATATGAATTTTTATACTTATGAATGTAAATTCTTTCTCTATACTTATGAATGTAAATTCTTTCTCCGTTTCAATCTTTTTTCCAGATACCGGTCTAAAATCAGGATACCTTTTTCTGTACTGATTCCCCGTAGGAAGGTCAGCAGAACGGTATCAGTAACTTCAGCAAATGAATGGCAGGAAAAGGATTTAGAGGGGCGGATCATTTTGAACTGTTCTTTAGCCAGTAAAGTAACGATCTCGAAATTGACTTCGGGATGAAATACATCTTCGCCGATTCCCTTGTTGAAAAGCTGCATACATTTTTCGGAAAAAAATTTCCGGTTTTCTTCCACTTTATCCATAGCTTTGGGGAAACGTTTGAGGTCGTCGTAATATTTACGGCTAAACCAGCGGGGATGTTTCATCAGTTCTTCGTAAAAAAGAAGGATGACTTCCAGGACGTTGTGAGGCTCTTTTCCAATTGATCCAATAAAGCACACATCCGGTTGTAATTGAATTCAATTCCTTCAACCAAAAGCATCTCTTTGTTTTCGAAAAACTCGTAGAGTGTACGTTTGGAAATGCTAATGTTCCTGGCAATATCGTCCATGCTTACTTTTTTGATCCCGTACTGTGAAAAGAGATCAAGAGCGGTAAGCAAAATTCGTTCTTTCATCATGTTTATCTTTCATCATGTTTATATAAGACTAATACCTATTATCGTTTATTTACGATGTAAAGATTTCGCTAATGCTGGAAACTGAAAAGGTTTATTCCGTTACGGAATTGGTCAAAATTGAAATGAGGTTTTAATTTTACGGTGTAATTGGGATTTTTAACGATTCGGAATTGGTAAAAATGAAACTTCTTGGTGTGTATTTTAAAAAATATTTATTATGTTTGTGGCGAACATAAAAACAGACTGGTATGACTGGTATGAATAATTTGCTTTCACTGGAGATCGCAGAATTGAGCAGAAGGATTGTTAAAATTGATAGTTTACAGGATGAGTTTGCGATTGCCGACCTGTCATCGGGCATGGAAATGGAAGACCGGAAAAAGTTTACCGATGTATCTTCTTCCATGCGGCTGAACGCACTTGGCATGGTAGTGGTATTGGAAGGGGAAGCAACGCTTACGATTGATTACATGCCTTATACGGTTCGCAAAAATAGCTTTATCACTTTTATGCCTACCCATATTATCCATATCGCGGGGGTGAGTCCTTCTTTCAAAGCACGTTTACTGATCGTTTCCAAAGAGTTTCTGGAAAATTGTAACCCTTCCCGGAAAACTTCGTTGATGCTTCATTATATGGAGATTAAAAAGAATCCTCATATTGTATTGGAAGCCGATGAAGTAGCTTTGCTGGATGAACACCTGCTTTTGTTAAGGGAAAAGATCAAACAATGTACTCATTTTTTCCACCGCGACGTGGTGATTAATACCCTGTGTGGCTTCTTTCTGGAACTGGGTAATATCTTTGCCGGAAAGCGGGCTTCGTTACCTAATAAAACCTTGAGCCGGAAGGAAGAGTTGTTCAATCAATTCCTGCAACTATTGGTAGAACATTGTAAAGAAGAGCATGGGGTTATTTTCTATTCGAAAAAATTGTTTATCACCCCTCAATATCTTTCACTTATTTTAAAGGAGTTAACAGGTAAATCTACCAATAAATGGATTGATGATGCCCTGATTACGGAGGCTAAAATCCTGTTGAAGGCTCCGAATACAACTGTCCAGCAGGTTGCCGACCAGTTGAATTTCTCCGATCAGTCTACCTTTGGCAAGTTCTTTAAAAAACATATCGGGGTTTCTCCGATAGAATACCGGAAATCCGGTTAATAAACTCCACGGCGGAACTGGTACCAGTTAATAAATTCAGATACTCCATAGATGATACTGGCTGCACCGAAAACAATGAATGTGGTGGCAGCTATGCTGAACGGATAGGCCATGATTAGTATGCCGGTAAGTACTATCAGTACCGGCATAATGAAAAAGCCAACGGGTACGATATGTGTTTTACGGGCGGATACCAGGAAGATCAGTTGCTGTATCCCTCCCAGAATAAGCAGGGCTCCCAGCAGATACATAATAATATTGACGAAGAACTGGGGCATTATTACCAGCCATCCCCCGAACAGGATACTTCCTGCGGCTTCGATAGGAAAAATAACACTGGTTTTCCCTCTGTCCTGTGTAAAATACTTTACCAGGGTGAGTACACCCGGTATAAGGAACAGGATGCCTATCGTTACTACCAGGTAGGTAATAGCAGCTTCGGGCCATACTGCCAGCAGGATTCCCAGAAGTATTGTAAATATGCTACGGATCAGGATATTGTTTATTGCTGCCATATTATTTTTTATTGTGATTATGCATACAAGATAGCGATTCCTTTTCATATACGTATCGTCCGGAATAAAAATAAACTCGTTAAAAAAGAGATTTTGCCGGACTGTATTGTAACAGGAACTACTTAATTAAAGTTTAATGTAGCCCGCGAACTGGCCGGTATCTCTTTATTCAAGGCTTTTCCTCCCCAGAAAATAATCTGTGTAGAACAGCAGGTAGCCAAATAACAGGAATATAAAAGAAAGTTCTCCGATATAAGTTAATACAAGGCCTGGACCATACAATTGCATATTAATAAAATAATAGGGATAATGAGTTTGGTTAGGAAATACCGGCCGGAAGAAATGCCCGTTTAACGCTGTGAAAAACATATAAGCATAAGGTATCAATAGTCATAATAGCGGATCTGTGCGGCAGATCTTTCCTTTCGGGTCGAATATCAGCCATTCCGCCATGATAAAAAGGGGAACTATATCATGTATGATTATACTTGCCACTGGGTTATAAATGGTTCGGGTCTCCTGTGTTTCGGCATAATTAGGAAGTAAAATGAAATGATAGATCAATAGCATAAGCAATCCACAAAATACAAGGGCAGCCTTCAGGCGTGGGTAAGGTGTAACGTACCAACTGCCGGTGGGTGGCTGTTTTAAAAGCCTGTAGATTGCGAACAGGTAATAAGCAATTATAACCAGCGTGACCTGTATGGAGAAATATAGCCACAACAGGTTATGATAGGGTCCGGTAAACGACCTTACATACAGCAGGGTGCCGCATAGGGGTAAAAGTACTATAATGAATTTATAGCAAATAGTAATGTAGATAGTTTTAATGTACATACAATGTTGGTTTGCCTTGTTGTCCGTATGTATTAATAAAACAATCCGGAGCTGAAAAGTTCAGTGATAGCTGTTGCTATTTATTTGCCTATTTAATCCGGAGAGGCCCGGGTGGCTCTTGTAAAAGCTTGTTGAACGTATCGGTTAGTTCAGACATAATATCCTGAACACTTTCAATTTTCCTGAATAAAGAAGCGATTTGGCCGATCTCAAGTTCTCCGGCCGAGAGATCACCTTCAAAAATCCCTTTTTTTGCCCGGCCACGCCCTAACAGTGTACGCAATTCGTCGGTACTAGCTCCGGTGGCTTCGGCTGTTAAAACTGCATCCAGAAAATCACCTTTTACCAATCGTACGGGTGCCAGTTTTTTTAATGCCAGCCGGGTATCGCCTTCGTTCAGATTCAGGCAATATTGTTTAAAGTTGATATGGGCCGAACTCTCTTCAGCCAGGGCAAAACGGGTTCCGGTCTGTACTCCTTCTGCTCCTAGTATCATAGTTGCGAGCATAGCTTCACCGGTTCCGATACCGCCTGCAGCAATTAATGGGAGGGAGGTAGCCCTTCTGACCTGTGGAATCAGGCAAAGGGTAGTTGTCTCTTCCCGGCCGTTATGCCCTCCGGCTTCAAAACCTTCGGCAACGATAGCATCCACGCCAGCCTCTTCGCATTTAATAGCAAATTTGAACTGCTTACTACATGGGCTACTTTTATTCCATGGCTCTGCAATAAACTGGTCCATTGTTTCGGGTTACCGGCTGAAGTAAATACAATCTCAACTTTTTCTTCAATAATAATTTCTATCAGTTGATCGATTTCGGGATATAAAAGTGGAATATTTACCCCGAACGGCTTTTGAGTTGCCTTTTTACATTTCCTGATATGTTCTTTGAGTACTTCCGGATACATGGAGCCTGCGCCCAATAAGCCAAGTCCACCGGCTTCACTTACGGCCGATGCCAGCTTCCATCCACTACACCATACCATGCCGCCCTGGATAATAGGGTATTGGATATTGAATAAATTACATATGCGGTTCATCTGCTCTTATTTTTTAATGAGTAACAACAAAATAACGAAAAATATATCAGATAAAAGTATATGCGTGGTAAGGTGTAAGTATAAATGCTTTTATCATATAGTTGGAATATACAATCTTTTATTAATAAATTGACTGTGAATAACGTATATTCCTAACTTAAATCTAATTCAAAAAGACAAAAAACAGAAAAGGAACTTGGAAATAGATTCCCGGCTTCTACAATCCGTTTTTCCAGCTTCTACAAGGTAAACTTTTGGCTTCTGCAAGCTCTGGTCATGACATGCAGAAGCCGGAAGAACCGCTTCTACAAACCGGGACTTTATCTTGTAGAAGCCGGGAATTATTCATTAAATAACTTTAGAACATGGCTTGATAAAGGAAAAAATGGCCTCTTTTTTAGCTCAAATTTTTCCGGATGATCTAAAAATCCTGTTCATTCCCGGATAACAATCCGGCACTTTATATACTATTTCTTTAAACATCGGATTCCCGGCTTTTAGAAAACCTTTATAACATATAGGCAATATATCACCTTGTTTGGAATATTATTAACAAAGTGTCTTATCTTAACTTCGGGAGAATTGATTAAAATGATTATCCGCATAATGTCCGTTGATTTATTGAACATCATATGAATGT
>JAJPZJ010000102.1 GCA_021204405.1 Tannerellaceae bacterium
AACATTCATATGATGTTCAATAAATCAACGGACATTATGCGGATAATCATATTATATTATTATGATATAAAAAGCGATTCAATCCGCCAGTATACCAAAGCAGATGGCTTGTCGTCTGACTATGTATACGGTATTGTACCGGACGGACAACAGGTCTGGATTGCAACCGAACGGGGGCTCAACCGGCTTATACCGGCAACCGCACAGATCGAAGTATTTGATAAACAGGATGGGCCGGTATCCGACCAGTTCAATGCAAACGCTGTGTTCCGCTGTCGTGACGGACAGATCCTGCTGGGAAGCTCGGATGGTGTGATCCTGTTTAATCCGGCTACATTAGAAAAAACAGCCGTAAAAGATTCTTACCATACCCTTATCCATCAGTTCGACCTCTACAACACAGCTATCCATGCCGGGACACCAGGCTCTCCGCTACTGCAACCTGATCTTCTATGCCGGGAAGATCAGGTTGGCCTACAACCAGAATTTCTTCTCTTTCCATTTTACCACCCCTAATTTTGAATTTCCCGGCAGAACCCTGTATTCTTATTACCTGGAGGGGCACGACCTGGACTGGTCACTTCCTTCGGCTGTCGATATAGCCTCTTACTCGCGGGTGCCTCCGGGCAAGTATACTTTCTATGTCCGTTCGGTTATTAATGGGGTAGAGCAACCTGCCCGTTCGGTTGTGCTACTGGTCGCCCGGCCGTGGTGGCTTACGGTATGGGCGAAACTTTGTTATTTGATGGCTCTTTTATTAATCGCTTACTATGTGTATAAAGCAATTAAAGCCCGCGAAAGGGAACGGCAAACAGAAGAAAAAGTAGATTTCTTTATCACCACAGCCCACGACCTGTTAACCCCGCTGAACCTTATACAGGCTCCTTTGAAAGACCTGAAAAAGGAAAGCGAAATATCCGGCCGTAGTGCCTACCTGCTGCAAATGGCGCTAAATAATTCTACCAAACTGGCTCATTATGTAGAAAAACTATTGGATTTCCAGCGTATCTCCCTCAATGCAACCCGCCTGGTCCTTTCCCGGCAGGAGCCTGATGCCTTTTTGCGGTACCGGTTGGATTCGTTTCGCCTGGTAGCTGCTAATAAAATGATTGCGATTGAGTATGTGGCCGACGAAAGTGTGAGGCAACCGGTGTTGTTCGATAAGGAAAAATTATCCCGTATTTTCGATAACCTCCTGTCCAATGCCATTAAATATACGCCGTATGGTGGTTGTATTACTGTTACGGCCAGGATGGACGGGGCCAACTGGTATTTGCAGGTACGGGATACCGGTATTGGTATTTCCGTACGCGACCAGCAGATGGTATTCAAACATATCTTCCGGGCTGAAAATGCTATCAATTCCGAAGAAATAGGAAGCGGTATCGGCCTCAAGCTGGTAGGGTCACTGGTAAAACTTCATAAAGGAAAAATCGCATTCAGAAGTAAACCCGGTGAAGGAACCGAATTTAACCTCACTTTCCCGCTACAGTATGAAGAGGTAGACGGAGAAGTAATTGTTTCCAGGGTAGAAGCAACCGAAGCAGTCCCAACAATAACAGAAATAGTAGAGAAACCACGTATCCTTGTTGTTGAAGATGATCCGGAGATGGCCCGCTATCTCGAATTGTCGCTGCAACCTTTATACCAGGTATACCTGGCCGGTAATGGCGTAGAGGCACTCAGGTGTTGTGAAGAATTCCAGCCCCAACTGATTATCTCAGATGTAATGATGCCTGCGATGAATGGCTTTGAATTATGCCGCCAGCTTAAAGAAAATGTCCAGCTTAAAGAAAATGTAAAAACCTCCCATATTCCTTTCTTACTGGTAACCGGCCTGACCGATCCGCAAAACGTATTGGAAGGCATACGCCTGGGTGCGATAGACTATATAGCCAAGCCATTTAATAAAGAGGTATTGAAGGCGAAGATCCATACTATCTTCAACCAGCAACACACCTTACAGCACCGTTGGCTGGAAGAGTTGAAAAGCGAGAATGCAACGGAGCTGAACAACAAAGTTGACCAGGAGTTTATGGAAAAACTGATGAACTTTATAGAGGTAAATATGGATAATCCCGGCCTGAACATCAGTGTGCTGTGCCGTGAAATGGCCATGAGCCGTACCCTGCTATATAATAAGATTACCAGCCTGACAGGGCAACCCCCCCCACTGAATTTATCCGCACCATCCGGCTCCGGCGTGCCGCTGCCCTTTTAGTGGCCGGAGGGATCAGCATTACTGAAGTGGCCGAACAGGTGGGGATCAGTAACCCGAAATACTTTAGCCGTGTATTCAAAGAGTTTTACGGCGTATCTCCCCGCGATTACCTGGCAAAATGAACATTTGTGCACGTTTAATGGCTATCGGGTAACCTTCGCGGAACCTTGCTCTTCCTACCTTTGCTACCGGTAATACTTAAAATACCGTGGTAAAACAAACTTTATACGTCTTTATTATGAAGAGAAACCTGTTGGCCTGTGCACTGGCTTTATGACCCTGGCCGGATGTACGGAAAAAGAAAACGAACCTTTGTACCTGAATCCGGAGTTGCCGGCTGAAAAGAGGGTACAGGACCTGATCAAACGAATGACACTGGAAGAGAAAGTGGCCCAGATGTCGCAGTATGTAGGCGTGGAACATATGAAAGCTGCCGAGAAAGAGGTGACACTCGAAGAGATGAAAGAGAGTCATGCCCAGGGCTTTTACCCCAACCTTCACTCTACCGAACTGATTGAAATGACCCGACAGGGACTGATCGGCTCTTTCCTGCATGTCGTGACTGCCCGCGAAGCGAACCTGCTACAGTCGTACGCCATGGAATCGCGCCTGAAAATACCGGTACTGATCGGGATTGACGCCATTCACGGAACCGGCCTGTATCACGGGGCAACCATCTATCCGACACCGATCGGGCAGGCTGCCACCTTTGAACCGGAACTCATTGAACGGGCTTCGCGTGAAACAGCCCTTGAAATGCGCGCTACGGGTACACACTGGGCATTCACGCCAAACGTAGAAGTGGCCCGCGATGCACGGTGGGGACGGGTAGGAGAGGCCTTTGGTGAAGACCCTTACCTGGTAGGACAAATGGGGGCTGCTACCGTACGGGGATTACAAACAGCCGACTTTACCGGTTTCGATAAAGTATTGGCCTGTGCCAAACATTTTGTAGGAGGGAGCCAACCGGTTAATGGGATCAACGGTGCTCCCTGCGATATCTCCGACCGTACGCTGCACGAAGTATTTCTTCCCCCTTTCCGGGATTGTATAGATGCGGATGTATTCACCTTTATGATGGCACACAACGAACTAAATGGTGTACCCTGCCATGTAAACCGCTACCTGATGACCGATATCCTGCGCGACCGCTGGCAATTTGATGGTTTTGTGGTAAGCGACTGGATGGATATCGAGCGTGTACATGACAAACATGCAACTGCCCCTACTATGGACGATGCCTACCTGCAAAGTGTAGCCAACGGTATGGATATGCATATGCACGGGCCGGAGTTTGCCGACTGTATCATCCGGATGGTAAAAGAAGGACGTCTTCCTGAAAAACGAGTGAATGAGGCGGCAGAGAAAATATTATTGGCCAAGTTTAAACTGGGCTTGTTTGAAAACCCTTATATTGATGAAGAGAAAGTAAATGAAGTGGTATTTAACCCTTCCCACCAACAGACAGCCCTTGAAATGGCACGAAAAAGTATTATCCTTCTTAAAAACGATAACGACCTGCTGCCGATCGACCGGAACCGTTATAAGAAAATATCGTGACCGGCCCAATGCGGATAATGAAACCATCCTGGGAGACTGGGCTTTCCGGCAGCCCGACGACAACACTACGACCGTAATAGAAGGGCTCCGGCAGGTCTCACCTGAAACTAATTTCGATTTTTTCCCCTTCGATACCAACCTGCGTACCATGGAAATGGCACGCGTAAAACAGGCAAAAGAACGGGCTGCACGTGCCGACCTGGCAATCGTAGTTGTGGGCGAGAATTCGATGCGTTATATGTGGAAGGAAAAAACATGTGGTGAGAATGTAGACCGTTATGAACTTTCGCTGGTTGGCTTACAACAGGAGCTGGTAGAAGAAATATATAAATGATTATCCGCATAATGTCCGTTGATTTATTGAACATCATATGAATGTTTTAATTACGAATGTTTTAATAATATTATTTATGACTATCTGTATAATATTAATATTATGATTATCCGCATGATGTCCGTTGATTTATTGAACATCATATGAATGT
>JAJPZJ010000089.1 GCA_021204405.1 Tannerellaceae bacterium
TTGTGTCTAACTTTTTGGGGCACTTCAAAAGCGGGGAACTGAACCTGTTTGTTTTTATTTTTTCTCGCCGGAAGGGATAACATATCAGTGGTGGTCGGAAGATTCTCTTTCAGGCCGTAGGCCTGGCATAACATAGCCCCTGGCAGCGCCACAGGGCTATTAGGTTCTCTCCCTCTTGTAGTCCTGCAAGGACGGTATATCCTAGCCCAGGGCTGGTGCCCTGGGTCATTAAGAATATAATAATGGCAGAGTGCTGTAAGTACGACATAATAAAAATCTGATCTTATGTATATTTTATGCCGTGCTTTGGCTAGGGCCGACCTACGGTTCAGCACTCAAAGAAAATCCATATCAACCACCCGGGACTGCGTACCGGGCTAGAATAAGCCGTCCTTGCAGGACTATAAATGGAAGAGAATTTAACAGCCCTGCATGAAAGCGGGGATCGGATCAACACAGACAGGATAAGTTACAAAAAGATAGATACAAGCCTGCTCTTTTGCGATCCCGGATCAAGTCCGGGAACACGTTGTTTATTTACTCTTCCGTAAAGTATAGTTTTGAGGTATTCTTTTACTCACGCCTGCAACTTCCTGAACTCATTCGGAGTATATCCCACATTCTTTTTAAACAGCCGGTTAAAATGTTGCGAATACTGGAAACCCAGTTCAAAAGCGATCTGGCTTACTGTCTTTTCGCTGCTGAGTATCCACTCTTTGGCCGTATCGATCAACTTATTTTGGATATACTCCTGTGCCGTTTTTCCCGTCTCCTTCTTGATTAGGTTGCCAAAATAATTGGGCGAAAGACAGCTCTTTTCGGCAAAATACTTTACCGTAGGCAAGCCCTGCTGCCGTAATTGTTCGTCGAGGAAATACTCATCCAGCAGTTGTTCAAACCGGCTTATTACATCCTTGTTAGCTTCGTGGCAGGTAACAAACTACCGGTCATGGAAACGCATACAATAATCCAGCAACAATTCAATATTCTTGGAGATCAGCCGTTTGCTATGCTTATCAATCGCATGTTCCAGCTCCAGCGAGATCTTGTCGAAACAATCGACAATGACCTTCCTTTCCCTTTCTGAAAGATGTAACGCCTCATTTGACTCGTACGAAAAGAACGAATAGTATTTAATTTCCCGGCCCAGCGACGTACCCCTGATCAGGTCGGGATAAAATAATACACCCATCCCCGCAGGCTTTATCCCATTTTGCAGCTCCGCAGTCGCCACCTGTCCGGGAGCAAAGCTCACAATAGAACCCTCCTCATAATCATATGCCTGCCGCCCGTAACGGATCGCACCACATTTGGTATCCTTCAGGTATACACAATATATCCCGTAGTTAAAACGATAATGCGGCGGCCAGCTAGTAGCTTTCGACAAATCCACCACTGCCACCAGCGGATGTAACGTTTCCAATCCGAAAAGCTTATTATACTGGTCTACCGTATCTACTTTGATTACCTCCTCCATAGCTCAGTAATTTCTCTTTATCCCAAAGATATAGATTATTCCTTCATGGTTTGCCTTTCCTCCCATAAAAACCGTAATAAGGTTACAAACAACAGTAATGTATATACAAACCTATCTGCTGCCAGCCTGTTTATATCCTATAAGAGTGATCCATATCAAAATCAGTAATATGGTTACACATACCCGTAATTTATCTACAAAGATCGTAAGTAGAACCATTAACTTTGCTGTATAAAGAAAGAGATCACTCCGGATAAAAGAAAAATGAAACAGATAAAAGTAATCTTCGTTGCCCTCATAACTGTTTTAACAGGCTACAGTAATTTGCAGGCACAACAAAACAAGCAAGATATGAATACAGAAGTTCCAAAGATCAGCGATTTCCCCATAGGAAATGAAAACAGCGGATATGCACAGTATTTCTCAGGACAATCCTGGCTCGCACCGCTCACAAGCAACAGCGACCTGAATGTACCCATCTCCAATGTCACCTTCGAACCGGGATGCCGTAACAATTGGCATAGCTACACAGGCGGACAGATCCTGATAGCCGTTGGCGGAGTAGGATACTACCAGGAAAGAGACAAACCGGCCGTCCGTATGCTGCCCGGTGATGTGATAGAAATAGCTCCCAACGTAGAGCATTGGCACGGGGCTGCCCCCGATAGCTGGTTCTCACACCTTTCCATTACCTGCAATCCACAGACAAACGAAAACATCTGGCTTGAACCTGTCACCGACGAAGCATATGCAACCGCAGTTAAATAAACGGATAAAAATGAAAAACAGGTGTGACACTAATAGCCATAGTACTTACTATGCTGTCAATAAGTAATCATTCATTAAAAGCCCAGGATATGGAAAAGAGTTTAAATCCTATGCAGCAAAAAAATAGTAACCATTGCTGCCAATACTGCCACCGGTAACCTCGATGCCCTCCGGACTGAACTAAACGCCGGCCTGGACGCCGGCCTTACCATCAACCAGATAAAAGAGATCCTCATGCAAATATATGCTTACGCAGGTTTCCCTCCGGAGCCTGCAAGGTATCAATACGTTCATGTCTGTACTCGACCAACGCAGGAACCGGGGTATCAACGACCCCGAAGGCGCCGAGGCATCCCCTATAACAGATACCAGGGATAGATACACCCGTGGCCGTGAAATCCTGGAAAAACTAACTGCAACCGACCAGCGTACCCTTACCGGAGCCAACGCCTTTGCACCTGCCATTGATACCTACCTCAAAGAACATCTGTTTGCCGATATCTTCGAACGCGATGTATTAAGCTATACAGAACGCGAACTGGCAACCATTTCCGCACTGGCCGCCATGCCGGGTGTGGATCCTATGCTACAATCACACCTGAATATGGGATTAAACACCGGCCTCACCGAACCCCAGTTAAGGCAGGCGGTATCCATTATCCGGACATCCGTTAGCCGGCAACAGGGCAACAATGCCTCACACATACTGAATAAAGTTGTCGGTAAAGCAGGGGATACGCCCACCATTTTGCCTGCAAACAATAAAGTCCGCCTCTCTATGATTACGGTCGACCCCGGACGGTTAGAAGAATACAACACGTATCTGAAAGAAGAAATCGAAGCCTCCATGCAATTAGAACCCGGAGTACTTACCCTCTACGCTGTTTCGGAAAAAGATACACCTAACCAGGTGGTAATCCTCGAAATTTATGCCGATGAAGCAGCCTATCAGCAACATCTCCAAACATCCCATTTCATAAAGTACAAAGAAGGAACGCTCGATATGGTACAGTCACTTGAATTGATTGATGTTACACCACTTCTTCCGGGATTAAAAATTAAATAACTATAAATTTTCCTTAATACTATATTAATTTCCGGATAGGAGAGAACTCCCTTCTCTTATACTAATAATTTCCGGGCATCTTCTAATAGTTTTTTTATGCCTTTCAAATATAAGTTATCTTCCTTTCAAATGTAAGGAATTTACCTTTCAATTGAGAGGATATTTCCTTTCGATCGAAAGGAAATGTTTTATTACTTATCTGTATAGGAAAGGATTAGCAGGCTATGGAATTAGTAAAAAGAATCCGGAAATTCATTGGTGATAGATGACAGATCGGGTAATAGATGTTTTAAGCTATCTATCACCACTTAAGATATTAATAGATAGTAGATTATCTCAAAAAGTGATAGATGACAGATGATTTTCAAAAAAAATATTATAGAAAGAGGGCTGGATGGTGGTTGTAACCGGAAGATTTTTTATGCCCCGTTTGGGGCTTCCATATCCCAGACCCGGGCAGCGCCCGGGGTATTAAGATGCCGCAGGGCTGTTAAATTCTCTTCCCTTAGTCCTGCAAGGACAGTATAACCCAGCCCTGGGCACCAGCCCTGGGTTATAAGTAGTAAATAAAGAGAGTCCTGTAAGGACGACATAATAAAATAACAAGTAATCAATAGCTTGTAAATTATGCCGTCCTTACAGGACTTATTGGAGATAGTATATCTGCAACTCGGCACTGCGTACCGGGCTTCTGCAACTCGGCACTGCGTACCGGGCTGGGATAGGCCGTCCTTGCAGGACTAAGGGAAGAGAATTTAACAGCACTGCCACTTTCACAGAGAACGAATTAGGACTTTTGGGACATATTTTCAAATATTTTTATTCCAGTACGGTTACCCATCCATATGGATCAGGTTCGTCACCGTATTGAATAGCCCGCAGTTTGTTATAAAGTTTTTCGCATACCACACCCAGTTTACCATCCGGTAAATAAACGTAGGATTTGTTTTCGTCGAGGTCGTCGATCTGTGAGATCGGTGCAATTACAGCGGCAGTTCCGCACTCAGCAGCTTCTTCAAATGTTGCCAGTTCTTCTACCGGAACAGGACGGTGTTCTACAGTCAGTCCCATATTTTCTGCCAGTTGCATCAGGCTTTTATTCGTAATAGAAGGTAAGATCGAATTAGATTGTGGCGTGATATAGCTATTTCCACGGATACCGAAGAAATTGGCCGGCCCGCATTCGTCGAGGTATTTCTTTTCTTTGGGATCGAGGTAAAGCACGGCAGTATACCCTTTTTCTTTTGCCTGCTCGCCGGCTACCAGGCTGGCAGCATAGTTACCGCCAACTTTGATAGTACCGGTTCCCTGGGGAGCCGCCCGGTCGAACTCACGGGTAATACATATTTTGGTAGGTTGAAAGCCTCCTTTGAAATAAGGGCCTACCGGTGTTATAAATACCAGGAACAAGTATTCTTCGGCTGGCTGTACACCAATGCATGCACCTGTTCCAATTAGCAATGGGCGTATATATAAAGATGAGCCACTTTCGTAAGGAGGAATAAACCGTTCGTTCAGCCTGACTGCTTTCAAAACTGCCGCTTCAAAAAGTTCAAGCGGTACTTCAGGCATTTTAATACCCCGGCCGGATGCCTGCATCCGTTTACCGTTTTCGTCCATACGGAAAATACGAACCTTACCGTCTTTGCCCCGGTAAGCTTTCAGGCCTTCAAATGCTTCCTGCCCGTAGTGCAGACAGGTTGCCGACATATGTATATTGATAATCTCAGAAGAACATACTTCCAATTCTCCCCATTTTCCATCACGATAATAACACCGTACGTTATAGTCTGTCTGAATATAACCGAATGACAGATCAGACCAGTTTATATTTTCCATATCTCGTCGTAATTAGATTATTGCACACAAATGTAAGCTATTTCGGAGGATAATTGTTACATTTGCAGCAAAATAATTAAGATCCTGACATATTTATGAGAGTTACAGAGCTGATTGAAAGCAGTAAGAAAACGGCTTTTTCTTTTGAAATACTACCCCCTTTAAAAGGCAATAGCATACAAAAAGTATATAAGGTAATCGATAAATTATGGGAATTTGATCCGAAATATATCAATATAACTTCCCATCATAGCGAATTTATTTACAAAACGTTACCTGATGGCAGTTATCAAAAAGTAAATGTCCGTAAGCATCCGGGCTCGGTTGCAATTGCTTCGGCTATCCAGCATAAATATGGTATTCCGGCAGTTCCGCATATTATCTGTAAAGGGTTTACAAAAGAAGAGACTGAATATGCGCTGATAGACCTGAACTTCCTGGGCGTGCACGATCTGTTGTTATTACGTGGGGATGTGAAAATGCTGGAACTGGGTATCGATCCGAACGCATACCACAGTTATGCTACCGAATTACAGGAGCAGGTAAACAATTTTAATAAAGGCATTGCACTGGATGGCTCTACTTTCGAGGCCAACGAAACCCCTTTCTCGTATGGGATGGCCTGTTATCCGGAAAAGCATGAGGAGGCTCCCAACCTGGAGTCTGACATTTTCTATGCGAAGGAGAAAGTAAAGAACGGTGCCGGTTATCTGGTTACACAGATGTTCTTCGACAATCAGAAATATTTTGCATTTGTAGACCGGTTACGTGCCGAGGGGATTACGGTACCCATCATCCCGGGTATTAAACCGGTTGTATTCAAAAACCAACTGACTGTACTTCCCCGTATCTTCCGCTCGGATATACCGGAAGCGTTTGCCTGTGAACTGCGTAAATGTAAAGATGATACACAAGCGAAAGAGGTAGGTATTGAATGGAGTATCCAACAATGTAAAGAGTTGATAGGACACGGGGTTCCCAGCCTGCACTTCTATACATTAATGGCGAGTGACAGTGTGCACCGGATTGCCAGAGAAATATATTAAAAAATGTTCCGGTTTAAACTATATATCCAACAGCCTGGCTGTTTATTTATAGAATTTATTTAATTTATTTTATGAAAAAGAGAGTGATAACAGACAGGAATGTTTTTCCTACCGGGAATATTTTTCCTGTTGCTACTATTTATAACTTCCTGCGAAACGGACGAGGATTATTATATAGAAAATACCCATATGCTATGTAGTACGGATTAGGTAACTACTTATTCAGATTATTATACTGAAACAGATTTATACCTTATTTTCGAAGAAGATGGGACGGGGCTGGAAATCCGTGAGGTGTTTTATCCTTTCTCAACGCTGCCAAACGAAATATATGAAGATCCTTTCAGATGGTGGTGGACCTATCCCAATGAAATTGTTATGGACTATGGCCGCTTGGGTGAGTCTTCTTTTCAGGAGGTAAGGGTGAGTTATAGCAGGCTTAGTGGTGTGCTTGACGGAGAGTACATGGTATTCGATCCTGGTTTTTATTAAACTGGTTTCTTTTATTACCGGATGGATTCACCTCCCAGACAACTATTTTCAAATCATCCGGAATTTTATACATTTGCCTGAAACAATCTGAGTACTTCTTATGGAAATAATAAAAGCTACTATTCAGGATATTCCCGCTATACAGGCAGTGGCCGGCGAAGTATGGCCTAAAACCTTTGCCGGGATCTTATCGCCCGGCCAGATCAGGTATATGATGGAGATGATGTATAGCACAGAGTCATTAACGGAACAGTTAACCCGGCTTGGGCATCATTACCTGTTGGTTAAAGAGGGTGATGAATATCTTGGGATATATTTCATATGAGTTTAATTATAAAGGGAAAAGCTGGACTAAAATCCATAAAATATATGTCCTTACTACTACCCAGGGAAAAGGGGTTGGCCGTATATTAATTGATAAGGTGGCAGAAATGGCCAGGGAGAATAATAATACGGAACTTTCCCTGAATGTAAACCGCTTCAACAGAGCAGTCGGCTTCTACAAAAAGATAGGATTTGAAATAATGGGAAGTGAAGATATCGATATAGGGAATGGTTTCCTGATGGAAGATTATATATTAAATAAGCAGTTAGCATAAAATAATCAGGGAGATTATCCATTCCAGCCAAACTCACCCAATAGTATATGCGCTTAATTTCCAGCATGGCATACGTCTTATGTATGCTTATCCTAATCAGTTCATGTAAAAGCAAACCGGTACCGGTTTTCACGGAGGTTAAAGTGATGAGCTTTAACATCTGGGTTGGTGGCGGTTATTCAATTGAAGCTACGGCCGATGTTATTGTTCAAAGCAATGCTGATATAGTTGGTATACAGGAATCGAGCCGTGATGGACAAAATATAGCCCTTTATATAGCGGATAGCCTGGGATGGCCGGGGTATGCCTTTAATGAGGGACAAACTGTGATCAGTAAATTTCCTATTGTCCGGACATCCCCCGGAGGACATGGAGTAAAAATACAATTAGATGAAACCCATTTTGTATGGATGTTTAATATCCACCTGGCATATTGTCCCTATGAACCCTACCAGCTAAACGGAATCGAATATTGCGGTGCACCTCTACTCTCAACCGCCAACGAGGCTATAGAGTCGGCCAAAGCGTCACGGGGTGCAGAAGTAGCTGCTAAAATAGCTGATGTACTTGCAGTTGCCAAAGAGGGGTATCCGGTTTTCTTGACCGGCGATTTTAACGAACCGTCCTGCCTTGACTGGACACTGCGTGCTACCGCTGCCGGTATGTGCAAACTGCCTGTTGAGTGGCCTTCTACCAAAGCATTTATGGAACAGGGAGGCTTAAAAGATGTATACCGCACGTGCTATCCGGATGAAGTTACCTACCCGGGACATACCTGGACCAGCCTTCCTCCTACGGAAGATTTTGAGGAAGTACACGACCGGATTGATTTCCTTTTTTCCGGGGCGACGCTATAACTTTACAACAAGTCCTGATCCTGGGAGAAGATAGTCCGGCCAGTGACATCCGTTTCCCCCATTATCCTTCCGACCACCGGGCGGTACTGGGTACTTTCCTTATTCACCGGAATTGAATAAAGTCCTTATATGAATCAATACAAAATCCTCTTTTGTATTGATTCATATATACCTTTGTATACTAAAAAACAGCATGAAAGCATTTGCAACTATCGGATTATTGATATTGTCTAATATCTTTATGACTTTTGCGTGGTATGGTCATCTGAAATTCAAAGAAATGAGCTGGTTCAGCAGCCTGGGGCTTCCGCTAATTATCCTTATAAGCTGGGGGATTGCATTATTTGAGTATTGTTTTCAGGTTCCGGCCAACCGGATCGGCTTTGAAGGAAATGGTGGACCTTTTAACCTGTGGCAATTAAAAGTGATGCAGGAGGTGATCACATTAGTGGTCTTTACTGTTTTTACCACTGTATTATTCCGCAACGAATCATTCCGCTGGAACCATGCTGTAGGTTTCCTGTTGCTGGTTGCAGCAGTTTTCTTCATATTTAAGAAGTAAGGGGACAAAGGTTTAATTTCCAGTATCCTCCTTTTTTACAAAAAGTTATCCGAAATTGATGCATATCCTTGATGTTTTTCTTTCTAAAGGCAGATATGTTCTTAAAATAGTTGTAGGTATATCCTTTTCTCCCGGAATGAAAAGAGTTCTTTCGCAACAACCTCTTTTTTATTAAATAGGACACATACATGCGTATTAGTTCTGCATCCCGGCCTTCCCGGTAAAATTCCCGCCTGAAATTGATATATAAAAAAGAAATAAACTAGATACGTACTTTATTGTAGGTATATTTGTATACAAACAAATGCATTAGCGTATGTTATTACAACCATTAGAACAATTCGTTTGCGACGAATGTGGTGCTATCATCTTAACACCATGGGATGGATTGATTGAATGGGTAAACATCCCGGACGAAAAGGGAGAAAAAAGCAACTGGATTTCGCATCATCCATCAATTCAGCTCTTCTCCTTTCAGGATGGTAAGACCCAATGGATGTTCCCATTATATTGAGCACAACAATAGGCAGTCTGTACACCTGCATGTTATATTACCTATTGCTAATTTATTTATTACTGCTTTGCTGGATAATAGTCCGTTCCCGGATCAGAAAGGAGAACAGACCAGCGGTAAAATAAAGGATATGGCTGAATTTGCTGTCTTTGCCCGGCGGCTGACAGTGCCTTATTATGAACAGGCCCGATTATACTTTCACCATATAAAAGAGGAAAACCGTAATATTTTAAACTTAAAAACTGAAAACCTAAAAAAATTATCCTTACATATGCTCATAACGAAGATGACTTATAACCGATAACTGCCTGTGAGGCCGGATTGGGGTTCTGTGTATGTTTATACATACTGTTTGTTCGAGTCCCTGGGTTTACATGAACGGCCCGGGGACTTTAAGCAAAAAATTTATTCTTTTTCTATCCGTATACGCGCGTCTACAGCAAACAGCCCCTTCTCGGTAGCAATCAAAGGATTAATATCTATCTCCTTTATTTCGGAAGCAAACCGGAGCAAGGTAGAAAGCCTTACTATAATATCTGCATATTCCTGTTCATCGACTCCCCTTTGCCCACGTGTTCCTTTAATAATTTTATATCCCCGGAGGGAACGGATCATCGAGAAGGTCTCTTCATACGATAAGGGAGCCAGCCCATACGAGACATCCTGTAATACTTCAACAAATATTCCACCTAATCCACACAAAACTACATGTCCGAAACGGTCTTCATAGGTTGCACCTAAAAAGAGTTCCTGTCCTTTCATCATAGGTTGAACCATGACAGCCTAAATGCCGGGTAACTGCATCATCCGTTCATATTCACATATTAGATGGTTTTTCGTCCGTATATTCAGTGCAACCCCTCCTATATCACTTTTATGTACAGGTCCTACCACTTTAGCAACTACCGGGTAGCCTACCCGGCCGGCAAAAGCCAGCAGTTCATCTTTATCGGCCGAGGTGATTTCGTCGACTAAAGGGATATTGGCTGCTTTCAACAACTGCCGTACATCATCCGGAAGCAGGTAACCTTCTGCCGGTAAGCGGTCGATAATACGGCGTACTTCCGGTACATCTACTCCATATAATTGTATATCCGTACTGGCGGGTGTAGACGTATTAAGTACACGTGATAAGGCCGAACCTAAGGTTACTTCATCAGAAAAGTTCACATGGCCTTTTTAATAAAGCTCTTTACCTCAGGACCTGCTGTAACAATGGAGGGTAAGACCGGGAAAATAGGTTTCCTGCATGCTTCCATTTTTTTTATGAAGAACTTCGTAGGTATCATATAGCTTTACCAGGCCAGGGCTACCAAAGATCACCATCATCAGGTCGATCTCATCAAAACGGTTTTCGCAATAATCGATTGCGGTAGCCAGATGTTCCGGTGTACCGGTACCTATAATATCAATCGGATTGCCAACGGCTGCACCTGGATAGAGTTTGGATTTTGGTTCACGTGCAACCGGCCCTTCCAGATTAGGAACATTCAGGTTCCCTTTCGTAAGAGCATCTGTAAGCATCACAGCCGGACCACCGGCATGGGTGATGATAGCACAATTACGTCCTTTGACCTCTTTCAGTGTAAAAATACCGGCAACGGTGGTTAATTCTTCCCGGCTGAAACAACGTACAATTCCTGCTTTACGAAGCAAGGCTTCTACCGCCGAATCGGAATTGGCGATGGCACCCGTGTGCGACGAAGCAGCCCTTTTGCCGGATTCCGTACTCCCGGCTTTGATCGCTGCGATTTTACATCCCTTACGGATCAGCGACGAAGCATGGTAAAGAAGTTTATCCGGATTTTTAATGGTCTCAATGTACAGGATTTTTATTTTTGAATCCAATACCGGGTCAAAGTTTTTATCCATATATTCCAGTACATCTTCTACGCCGATCTGTTTTGAATTACCTACTGTCCATACGGAGGAAAAACGTAACCCTTTGGTCAGGGCAGATTCTATAATAAACAAAGCGGTTCCACCCGAACTGGATATAAAATCAACTCCATCGGAATGGAATTCAGGAACCGGTTGTGTGAAAACGCCATGGTAGCACATATTCATAATCCCGATACAGTTAGGCCCGATCAAGGAAGCACCGACCTCATTCACAGTGTCCAGGATACGGTTCTCCAGCACAGCTCCCGCTTCTGTTTCTTCTCCAAAACCGGCGGAAACAATGATAAAGGCTTTTACTCCCTTCTCGCGGGCTAATACATCTACCACACCCGGGCAGGCATGGGCAGGAATAGAGATAATGGCTAATTCAGTATCCGGAACTTCTTCTACTGAGTGACAGGATTTCACTCCCTGCACTTCGGTTTCCTTTGCATTTACCACATATAGTTCTCCTTTATAATGTCCGTCCAACAGATATAATGTCCGTCCAACAGATTCCGTACCAGTCGTCCACCAGGCTTATGTGCATTATTGGAACCACCTACCACGACAATGCTTTGCGGCTGAATAAGTTCTCTATTTATCATGACGTTTTGTTTATTTAAGTTTGATGATACAAGGCAAATATAGTATTTCCCTTGGTTCAATAGCTGGAAAACAAGACAATTCTTTAACAAAATGTCTAATTTCTGATTTTCCTGTTATATATAACAAATAAGGGACTTGTTTAGCTAATATAAAAGAAAAACCTCCTTACAACTATCTTATAGCATGCAAAGAGGTTTCCCTGATTATTTTTAAATATAAGTTATTCAAATATCCGGTCAATTCCTCCGGTACTGTCCTCCGGCTCAGATGTACTGTCTCCGGAAGAATAGTTATAAGAGGAAGAGGATGAATACCTTGGCGGACAAGGGTTGGCAAATTGTTCAGGTACTTCGAAGTCTTCTTCTTCAGTATATCCTAATGTCTTATCCGCATATACTTTTTGCATAAACAACCCATAAATCGGCAATGCCATACTGGCTCCCTGTCCTTCCGCCAGGCGGTCAAAGTGGATGGAACGATCTTCGCCACCTACCCAACAACCAGCAACCAGGCTTGGAGTAAAGGCCATAAACCAACCGTCAGAGTTGTTCTGCGTAGTACCGGTTTTACCACCCATCGGTGCCTTAATGCCATAGCGGAAACGGATACGGCTACCTGTACCACCATCTATTATACTGCGTAGCATATAAAGCATCTTATAGGAAGCATCTTCTGTTAATACTTCATGCATTTGCGGATTAAAGTTCACGATGGTATTCCCATAGGAGTCTTCAATACGGGTAACATACAGCGGTTCCACCCGGATCCCCCGGTTAGCAAATACACTGTATCCTTCTACCATTTCGCCCACCGATACATCGGGTGTACCCAGACACACAGAGATCACCGGATCTATATGATTTTTCAAACCGAATGAGTGTAATAATCGAACAAACGTATAAGGCGACATTTGTTTCATCAGGTAAGCTGTTACCCAGTTTGAGGAATTCTGAAGCCCCCACTGAAGAGTTACCCACTCGCCTACCCGTTTGGCACCGGCATTACGCGGAGCCCACAGCTTACCATTCTCGTCGGTAAGCTGCTGCTGTACGTGGGTCATTCCATCACAAGGGGTAAAGCCCTCGATCATTGCTAGTGAATACAGATAAGGTTTGATAGTAGAACCCACCTGCCGGCGTCCCCCATTGATTATATCATACTGGAAGTAATTATAGTCAATACCTCCGACATAGGCTTTTACATGCCCGGTTTGTGAATCCATCGACATAAAGGCCGTACGCAGGAAACTTTTATGATAACGAATGGAATCCCAGGGCGACATGATCGTATCGACTGGACCGCTCCAGCTAAAGACACGCATATCTACCGGTCTCTGGAATTCTTCTTTTATCTCCGCATCTTTCATACCCGACTTTTTCAATACCCGGTAACGGTCTGTCTGCTGCATAGAACGGGTCAGAATGGTATCAACTTGTCCTGTGGACAGATGACGGGAAAATGGTGCGTAGCTCCTACCCTGTTTCTCACGGGTAAATGCAGGCTGAAGGTCTTGTCCGATATGTTCGCGAACCGCTTCTTCTGCATATTGCTGCATACGGGCATCAATCGTGGTATGTATTTTCAACCCATCGGTATAAATATTGTAATAACTACCATTTGCTTTACGGTTTTTATTACACCATCCATATAGCGGATCGGTCTCCCAGGCAATAGAATCCTTACTGAATTTCTGTGTCTGCCAGGAAGCATAATTCTTGCGGTCCGGTTTCTTGGCGGTCATGGTCATACGCAGATATTCACGGAAATAGGGAGCCAAACCATCTTTGTGGTCCATCCGTGAAAAATGGAGAACCAGAGGTAAAGCCTTCAACGAATCGCATTCGGCTTTTGTCAGGTAACCAGCTTTTTCCATCTGGTCTAATACGGTATTACGACGTCCGCGTGTACGGTTATTATGCCTTACCGGATTAAAGTATGAAGGATTTTTACACATACTGATCAGGGTAGCAGCCTCTTCCGTTCTCAATCCTTTCGGAGTAGTATTGAAATATACCCGGGCAGCCAACTGGATACCTACTGCATTATACAGGAAGTCGAACTTATTGAGGTACATATTAATGATCTCTTCTTTTGTATAGAACCGTTCCAATTGCACGGCAATTACCCATTCAATAGGCTTTTGCAACAGACGCTCCAACACATTTTCGGCACTGGGCGAGAAAAGCTGTTTCGCCAACTGCTGGGTAATGGTACTACCTCCACCGCCACTTTTCTGCATAAATATACCTCTTTTGACAACTGCACGGCTCAGACCTAATACGTCGATACCGCTATGCCGTGCAAAACGGGCATCTTCGGTTGCAATCAGTGCTTTTACCAGATCGGGTGAAAGGTCGCTATAATTTACGTAAATACGGTTATCCTGGCTATGGGCATAACTGCCCAGCGTCCTACCGTCTGAGGATATTATCTGGGATGCATATTTATCTATCGGATTTTCTAATTGTTCAACGGGAGGCATGTAGCCGATAGCTCCCTCTGCAATTGCAGTGAATATAATGATATTCAATACAATCACCCCTATAAATCCGATCCAAAATATGGCTATAATACTCTTTTTTAATTTTGAAGCCATGTCATCTCCTTACTTCTTGTTTAAAAATTAGAATGGGCAAAGTTAATAAATAAACTGTTAACAGTAAAAGGATGTTCTGAACACACCGGTTTTATTTAAGTTTTTACTCATTAAAATAACAAAATATAACTAAAACTTCTTCAAAATAATTCCCCGGAAAGACGGACATACCTCAACTTTTCATTAGTTTTGTATATCATAACCATATCCATATGGTATATTACCAATCCCTTGTATGTTAAACATTACTTCTTAAAAGTAGCTGAATCAATTGAAAATGAAGAACAAGAAAAGAAGAATAATCCTTACGATCGTCCTTACAGTGGCCGGTATTGTATTCCTGCTGCCTGTTACCGGATTCTGCATATTAAACTGGGGTATATTACCGCCCCACAAACTTACTCCACTGGTTGTAAAAGAGGCAAATAAATATATTAATGGTGAATTATCATGCGACAAGATAGAGCTTACCTTCTTTGAAACTTACCCGTTTTTAGGGGTACGGATCACCGGCGGACTGCTTCTTTCACATGTGGGAAAAGAAAAACTATCAGGTGATAGCATCACTTATTTTCAGGAAGATACCTTATTACAATTCAAACGGGCTATCCTATCCGTTAATCCGGTTGACTACCTGAAAGGCGAAGTAATCACCATAAAAGAAGTGATTATAATTGAACCCGGATTTTATGGTTTTGTAAATGAAGAAGGAGTAGCTAACTGGGATATTCTACTTCCGTCTGCACAGGAGGATACGAAAGAAAATACAGAAGAATTGCCTCCGGTTGACTTACAGAAGGTCAGGGTACGGAACGGACATTTTATTTATGATGATCGCCAGGCCGATATCTTTACCGAGCTACAAGGATTTTCTTTGCGGTTGAATGGTTCGCTTATCAACGGAGGGAATAAACTGGCGATCCAAACTAAATCATCGTCTATCTTTTTTGATAACCCTTCTTATACACTTAACAGTAAACTGGAACTCCAACTCAAAAGTAACCTTTCGATATTAGATAATTTCCATACCATCCAACTGGACAATGCAGAATTATTGGTAAACAATTTACCTTTCACGGCTGCCGGCAGTATCTCCCATCTTCCGGATTCCAACCGGCTACAGATCCATATGGACATGGCACTTACCATATCGGATATGAATGATATCCTGGCTTTTATTCCCGATGAATATTTTAAGGAACGTAAAAAGATAAAGGCGAACGGTTCCATTGTATTTGAAGGGAATATACATGGTGAGCTGGGAGACAGTATTGTACCTACGATCAACCTCTATACAAAAGTAAATAATGGTTCATTCTTTATGAAAGGGATAAAACAAGGTATTGAACTGTTGGAAATGGATATGGATTTGCACCTGAACGGTACTTCACCGGATTCTTCTTTTATCGTGCTTGATAAATTACGGATGGAAGGACTAAATACGTCGGTTAACCTGGAAGGTAAAGTGATGGAACTGTTAGGCTCGCCTGTTATTGATGCCAAATTGAAAGGTAAGATTGATTTTACCAGGCTTGCAGAAGAATTCCTGAATCCTGATACACTTTTACTGAATGGCTATATGGATGCTGATATCATTGCTTCTTTCACAATGGATGATATTGTTAATGGCAGATACAACAATGTACGGGCACTTGGATCTTTCTCGATTGACCAGTTGAGAGCCTTCAGCAAACTAACCCGAACCAGTATTTTTATCCGGAATGCTTCTTTCTTTGTTGACTCCACCCGCCAGGCCAGTTCCTATATTGCCGCCGATGATCTGTTAGCTGCTATACTTAAAGTAGATAGCTTTGCCATCCGCTATAAAAAGGAGATCAATACGATGTTAGGCGGTATTGATATTACTGCTAAAACGTCGGCTACAATTGATACAACGGCTGTTACACCTCTTACTACTCATATTAAGATAGAGACGTTTCGTTCACGTTTGCCCGATTCCGTATGGATAGTAGCCAATAAAGCTTATTTGCAGGGAAGGATTAAACCGTCAGCCTCTAATAAACAGCTTCCGACTATGGGTGCATCTATTACGATAGATACATTAAAATATATCGATATACCTCTTCGTACAGGTACTACCCTGGCTGGTAATACATTCAACCTGGAAGCTCTCCCTTACCGGGATGCTATGAGGCAACAGCGCGAACGGCAACAAGCACGCCGGGGATCGACCACAGCCAGCCGTCGTACACCACAAACTCAACGAGCCAGACAACAACAGGATTCTACCGTACGCCGGCAGGTAACAACCGATACCACCCGGGCAACCAATAATAGCCTGCTCCGCAACTGGGAAATACGGGGTAGCCTTTCATTCAATCAACTGCGTATGTTCAGCAGAATGTTTCCCCTACCCGTCCGCATGGAGCAAACCAGCCTAAAATTCAATACCAATACGATTATCCTAAAGGATGCCAACCTGCATGTTGGTAAAAGTAATTTCCTGTTGAACGGAGAATTGACCGGACTGAGGCGAAATATGCTTCGTGGTGGTAAGTTGGAGGGTAAGTTGGCCGTTAACTCTGAATATATAGATTGCAACCAATTGATCCGGACCATCAGCCGGAGTATGGCTTACACAGACCAGCTGAGTAGCGCTGAATTAACAGCTGCCAATGAAGGTGAACTGGATGCACTGGAAACAGATCATATGGAAAACATAGCAGAGATGCAACCTGCCGACTCTACAGATGTATTGTTTGTAGTACCGGACTTTCTGGATGTTAACCTGACAACCCGGGCAAAAAAGATAGATTTTCAGGACCTGAAATTAGAAAATGTTACAGGAGAAATGGTAATCCGTAACCAGAGTATCAATCTCAAACGATTGGATATGCATTCCAACCTTGGGCATGGCAACCTGACCCTAGTGTATACTGCCCGGGATGCTTATGAAGCATCAGCCGGTTTTGAGTTGGATATGCAGGATATACTGGTTGACAAACTTGTTGGCCTGTTCCCTTCGATAGACACTTTGATGCCTATGCTCCGTTCATTTGAAGGAGTAGTGGATTGCCAGATCACGGCAACCTGCGACTTAGACTCGACAATGTCGGTTATATTACCTTCCGTAGAGTCAGCCTGCTATATATATGGCGAAAATATGGTATTACTGGACGGTGAAACATTTGCTGAAATTTCCAAGACGCTCATGTTTAAGAATAAGGAACGTAACGTAATTGATAGCATTTCGGTAGACCTGGCAATCCGTAATAACCAGATAGAGGTCTATCCTTTCCTTATAGAGATGGACAGGTATAAAGTAGCGGTAGGCGGTACTCATAATATGGATATGACATTCAATTACCATCTTTCCGTATTGAAATCACCTGTACCTTTTAAACTGGGGCTGGATATTTCCGGCAATCTAGATAAGTTTAAGTACAAGATAACCAAATGCCGGTACAAAGACCTGTTTAAGCCTGCAAAAATTGCAGAGTTGGATGATACCAGAAGTAGTGTAAGAAATGAGATCAGAGAAATGATACGAAAGAAAATATATGAAAATGCCCCCGAATTGGCCGGCGACCTGAACTACCGGGAAATGCGGAGGCGTACACAAATTGTTGCCGACCCTGATCCAGATGGCGAGTTACCTGAAGAAGAAGAGGTTACTGGATAACATGTTGGAGCCTGAGATCCAGTTGTAATCCATCCTCCATACTGCCGGATAAAAGTCCCTGAAGTTGTTTTGCCAATTCATCATCTTCTGCTTCTATCAACCTGATTAAAGCAGTTAGTAACAGGGGATGAAAGACAGTAGTCAACTCCATTTTTGTCTCAGTCAACTCCGGAACATAAAAAGCATTGAAAGGAACGGGTAATTCGTCAAAGCGAAATGCCAGTTCTTTATTTTTATAGGCATAGGCAGGCATTAACACTAGTAATTCCTCTCCGGGAACAGGAAGAGTAATAGCTGCATAGCCATTTCCATTGAAAGTGAATGTTATTAACGTAAGATTCATTCCATACTGTTCCAACAAAGCCGGTAGATAAGCGTTGACCTGCTCATTGTTTGTGGAAAGTCCTGTTAATATCCATTTCCCTTCAATAAGCTTTTCCTCTTTATCGTTCTTCTCATCATCATCGCTGCAGGCACTGAATAACATACATGTTACAGCTAAAAACCAGAACCAGCTAAATTTACCTGTTAATCTTTCCATAGTTTCTCTATTTTTATCGGTTGGCATACATCTTATCATAATATTTCATATAATCACCTCCGGTAATCTCTTCTACCCACTGCTGGTTTTCCAGGTACCAGCGGATTGTTTTCACAATACCCTTTTCAAAGCATGTTTCAGGTGTCCAGCCTAATTCCGTACTAATTTTAGCCGGATCGATAGCATAACGCTGGTCATGTCCTAACCTATCTTTTACAAAAGTGATCAGGGTTTCGTTTATCCAATCGACAGAGATGGAACCATCCGCATTATATTCTTTCTTTTTAAGTACTCTGCGGTACTCCGGTTGTTCAGTCATCAATTGGCGGATAGTAGCAATTGTCAGTTTTACAATTTCAATGTTTTGCTTTTCGTTATGTCCGCCTACATTATATACTTCCCCTGCACGCCCTTTATGGATCACCATATCGATAGCTTTACAATGGTCTTCTACGTATAGCCAATCGCGTACATTTGTTCCATCTCCATATACAGGAAGCGATTTTCCTTCCAAAATGTTTTTAATAATCAGTGGAATTAACTTTTCCGGAAAATGGTAAGGCCCGTAGTTATTGGAACAGCGGGTGATGGAAACCGGCATTTTATATGTTTCGTGATAAGCCTGTACAAAAAGGTCTGCACTGGTTTTGGATGCGCTATAAGGACTACGGGGATCTAAAGGAGTAGATTCGTGGAAATATCCTTCAGCCCCCAGGCTTCCATACACTTCATCCGTAGATACCTGGTGAAAACGAACGTCCTCACGCCATTGCGGATAGTCCTGATCATCTTTTCCGGTTACCCAATGGGCACGAGCCGCATCCAACAGATTTTGTGTTCCCAAAATGTTTGTTATCAGGAATAACTGTGGATTTTCTATGCTACGGTCTACATGGCTTTCGGCCGCAAAATTTACCACATAATTAAAATTGTATTTAGCAAATAGCTCTTTTACCAGTTGAGAGTCGCAGATATCACCCTTTACAAACACACAGCGGTCATTATCGATATCATCGGCAATAGTGCTCAGGTTACCGGCATACGTCAACAGGTCTAATACAACTATTTTTATATCACAATAACTGGCTAACATGTATTTTACAAAATTAGCTCCGATAAAACCGGCTGCACCGGTAACAAGATATGTTTTCATATTTATTGTTCAAATGGTAAAGTTTATTTCCGCATCCTGTAAAAAAGGCGCTTTCAGGTCTTTCTCTGATAAATTTACATTTTCCGGATCGGTAATTCTCCAGTCTACCTGAATTGTAGGATCATCATACCGGATACTCCTTTCATAGGCAGGCGCATATACGTTATCTACTTTATAAGTAAAAACGGCTTCTTCACTCAATACATGGAATCCGTGTGCAAATCCTTGTGGTATATATAACTGGCGCTTATTTTCATCGGATAGCTCAACCGCAACCGATTTTCTGAAAGTGGGTGATCCTTTTCTAAGGTCTACAGCTACATCAACCACAGTACCTTTTACGACCCGTACCAGTTTAGCCTGCGAATAAGGAGCCAATTGATAATGTAATCCCCGCAACACTCCTTTAGTTGAACAGGATTCATTATCCTGGATAAAACAAACTTTTCCTATCTGCTCATCAAAAGCAGCTTGTTTGAATGACTCCATAAAATAACCACGTCCGTCCTTGAAAACCTTTGGCTCAATGATCCAGACACCTGCTACCTCTGTTTCTATAAAATTCATAACGATCTTTAAATGTTCAGCCTATAAAGTAAACTCTTTTTCTCTACTCTACCAAAGAAACATTTGTGATAAAAAAGCCCATGAAACATTTGGATATTCCAAAAACATTCCCTTTCTTTGCACTCGCAAAACAGGAACAACAGTTCCTTGAAAAGGCTCCTTGGCCGAGTGGTTAGGCACCGGTCTGCAAAACCGTCTACGGCGGTTCGAATCCGCCAGGAACCTCCTGAACATGAAACCCCGATAGTTTATAACTATCGGGGTTTTGCTATTTGTATATGTTTCAAACACTTAGAATTTACCTGAGACAAACCGGCTAAATTTACATCTTGAAAAAATGTAGGTAAATTGTCAAATTGACCTCATTTGTAGGTAAAATGTAGGGAATCATGATTACTGTTAAAACATGCCAGAAAATCACAAAATCAGCAGCCAATTGAAAGAGTTCAGGCACGGGTTAATGATGTATGGGTAAAAGCTAGGTTGAAAAATAAAAAACTGACTAAGGATTCTTTTATACGTGCTTTTAACCAGCCTGATGATTAGGATACGTTTTATGACTTTGTTGCTTTTTACCAGAAACGATTATCTGCAAAATTTACCAGAAACGATTATCTGCAAAATTTATACAGCACTTTAAAAGGTGATATGACTGTGATTGGAAAATTGAAACGCCATTATCCCCGTCTACATTTTGACGCTATTACCTTACTTATTTTCTTATCAAATTGAAGAATTCAAAAACTATTGCCCATAGTTGTTCCTTTATCCTTACCTCTAAAAAGTCTTGTAGAAAAAATTGAAGCTTATACCAAGAGCTAGTGACTACCGGATATAGTCCGGGACAAAGGTTGTTAACACCGAGGCAGGTTAGGAGTATTGTGGAGTATTTGGAAGAGCCGTGAGGTTATGGTTTTTTAGACATTTTTTCTAATTCATCAAACTCAGCTTTTATACTATTGGCAATTAGATTAACATTATTCGATATCTCACTATCCTTCATTACATCCTCTACCCAATCTCTTATATAGGTTTCGAAAGTAACTGCAGTTGAGTTAACTATGTTATCTTTTTTTGTGGTAACTGCATCTTTAAAAGCAATATATCTATCTTTAAGTGGTAAGCATTGCTCTAAGACCTTTTCATATAAAGTATTAAATTTATCTGTATTCATTTTATTTGTTTTTAATGTTAATACCATTTCTATATCTCTAACCTCCCGGATCGTTTGTTTGCGTCGGGCTGCAAATTCCAGAGCAAATAGTTCTCATCTTTTCCATCTGGATGTGCTTAAGTAATAGTTTGTTTTCTTCATATATGATTGTATTATTATTTATTTGACAATACAAATACAATAATCTTTAGCTTATTAAGCAAGTTTTCAGAAAGAATAATTTAATAAAAACGCAAAAAAGGCTCCGTATTCGGAACCCTTTTTCTATAGAAAATATCATGTTTGCCTTTCCAGGGTATTTATATCGTTTTTCGTATAGATGCCGGATTTCTTCTGCAATCCCAGATATGGGTGATATTAATATTCTCATCCTTTACATAATAGATTACTTTTATTAATCCGGAAAAAGTAACTAATGAACGGAATGTAACTGGTTGCTCACCCAGCAGTGGTTCTATCTGAGCAAGATTAGGAAAGTCAGCCAAAATATCTACCTGTTCAACAATAGTATTATATATCCTAACTGCTCTATCCGGATTCTCCTTTTTATAGAATTCGAATAACTGCTCTAAGTCTTCTAAAGCAAGATCAGTCCAAACTATTTTCATACGGCCCTGAATCTATTTCTTACTACATCATGAGAGGTTACCCGGCCGGCTTCCATACTCTCGATTGCCTGAGTAGCCCTTTGGTTTAATTCCTCCTTTGAATATTGGCATGGAGGTGTTTTACCTGATGTACGAAGTAAATAGATAGCTTCCAGCTCGTTTAATGTTTCTTCGTCCATATCATTTAATATGGCTCTTGCTAATTCTGCTTTTCGTTCTAATAGTGTCATACCTAACTAACTTTTACTAATACAAAGATACGATTTATTCATTGAACAATTAGAAACTGGGATCTGAACGTTCATTAAAAACAACTTATTGAAGAGTTAAGGTGGCCTTTTATGTTGTAGAATATACTTTATCACTCCTGCGACCACTAGACAGCCCAATAGGATCCATCCTATCTTCTGAAAAGGTAACGAAGCAGGGTCTGGTATTTTTCTTCGTGGTACCGGATATCGGTGTTTGTTGTTAGTCGCAGAATATCCTGAATAGTTATTGCATAAGTATTTATTCCAGGTATTATTATAGTTATTATATTAATTCCCTATTTTTCACTATTAAATCATTTTCTAACGTGTTATCAACAGATTAGAATGGATTAGTACTTATTTTCCTTTCTTTGTTTTTTGATATTGTTTTGCTTGTCCTTTAACTTTGGATGCCCGTGATTTGCCAACTCGTGGCTCGCTCTTTTCTTTCTTTTTTTACCGGTCGCTCTTTTGCGGTTGCCTCAGTAAAGGTTTTAGGGGATTTATCTGATTTTGGAGGTTTAGGATGTTTGGCAACGCTACTTGCTTTCCGGTAATTGGTTTTATGATTATCCGCATAATGTCCTATTATAAATTCTGGATTTGAAGTCGGAG
>JAJPZJ010000097.1 GCA_021204405.1 Tannerellaceae bacterium
TGAAAGTAAAGATAAAACTCGCTCATCTTCAATGATCTCTTTCTCCTCTAAACGTGAAATCTGTTGTTGACCGAACTTACCCTCCATCCCAAACTCTTTCCACTGAGGAAGTTCCTTAATCAAAGTAGCAAGCCCTTCCTGGCTATAATTCCATATTTTCCGATAGAAACGCACTCCCTTACCGTGATGGATTCTGTGGGTAGGCTTTTGTTTTAACATCTCTGCAACCATAGTATAGTTAAGTTATTATTTTTTACAAATATAGTAAAAGGTTCTATATAAATTATTAGAATAAGTGTATAAATATTCCTGTGTAATTTACTCAGGTGAATGGTGTATTTTACAAAATATATTGTAAGGCTATCCTTGATAAAACTATTTTATTTGCAGAGAGAATACAATAATAGCATTATTATGAAAAGAATTTGGAATTGGTACGGAAGCTGGAACACCCAGTTTCAACAAAAATCCTTTTTAGAGAATGGGATAGAAATGTTACATCTTGCTCAATGGGCAATAGGTAAAGATTTAGAAGCCTTTAAAAGTAAAATGAATACTTCACCAGGAAGAACTGGATATTTTAAGATAGCCTTTAATTATAAGTTTACTACTGCTTCTAATCAAGAGTTAATATCGTATTTAGAAGGAAGGGTAAAACTGCCCGATAGGGAATGTTCTTTTATCTTTATGAGTAATGAGTGTATTAGTGCTTCTCTTTTAAGCTATAATTATTTTCCGGCTGAGTTAATGGTCTATTTCTGCGATAGGAATTACCGATTTGTAGAAAAAGGAAAAAAGTACCTAAACGATAAAATTACGATTTCCTATACATGCGCAAAACCGGGCTTTGCAGCTGGCTTTTTTATCAGTTCTTCTCTTTTATAGATAGGTTAGTAATTTATTTATAAGTGTCTTTTAGTAAAGCATTACTCCAATTAAATAAGATAGGCTCTCACATCTTCCAAGCACACAATTCAAGGAAGGTCAGTTCTCACCATCTCCTTAGGTGAGAAACTGACCTTCACACATTTTGCGAACTTCCTACCTTCACAGGCCGGAAACTTCCGATCTATCACTCCTAAAAATTCTGAAAGGAATTAATAATTTATTAATTATCTCTTCCCTCCATTATTTAGTGGTGGATAGATAGTATAATTCTAAGGTCTAACTAGAAAGAAGTAAAATGAGTAATGACAAACTAACTTTCCTTAGAGTTATACGATTGATCAAAGTAATTAGCAAGACTATAAACTTTCTATATCCGGGAAATAATGAACTCTGTCACATATTCCCTTTCCATTAAAACATAAAACCGGCAACATAACTATTTGAGGATAAATAGAGGAATATTTCTTTGTATATTCATAGTGATAATGTATTTCCCAGGATTCACCGCCATTGTCGGGCAACTTTCTTACACTGGCCTCTGCTTGTAATATGGCTTCTGCTTTCTCTTTAGTAAGTCCTTTAAAGGTTCTTTCTAAAGTAGTGAGACACATTCTTTCGGCTTCTTCTAAAAGAGATACTTTTTCTTTATGGGAAAGTACCTTTCTGCGGATTGGGGATGGAGTTTTTCTTTTTGACAGTGCTATATCTAACTTTATCCTTTCGTTTAAAGTTCTTTTTGCTTGTGGTAGTTTGGCCATTATTCATAATTAATACTATTTGTTTATTGAATATAAAAACATAAAAAGGCGTGGAACGCCCCCTTTGGTGTTTATCACTGACCCAGCCTACCACAGCTTCTCAATTGATAAACAGGTGACGCCCACGCCAATTCTATTATAATAGCCTAAACTTATCACAATAGCATGACAGTGAGCGTTTAACACCTGTTTAAATAGAGAACTTCAACAAGGTGGTAGAATGGGTCAGTTCTCAGGTGTTAAAACTATAACTTCCCTAAAGAGAAGTATTTCTATTTCAACTATTGCAAAGATATGGATTGGGTTTTAATCTGCAAGCACTTTTACACATTAATTTATGTCTAAATCATTAAATAATATTAATTATAATCGTATGATTGTAGCAACAATATCAGAAATTCTTTAATTTAGGTTTTTTCCGTATAATTGAATTTTAATAAATTGATATATTAATATCTTTCTGACTTTTAATTCAATGACAAAAACCGCTTAAATCTTTTAATGATGCAAAGATAGGGTTTTTAAATTAATAAAAGTGAACTGTTTCCCCTGTTGCATAAACAAGTATCCGTATCTAACAAAAACAGGCAGTCCTTTGACTGCCTGTAATGGTTTTATTCTAATTAAGTATTCCGCTGCTAGATGGAGAGGAAAAAGTATTTATTAAGATATGTATTTCGGGCTTGTTAGGCTTCTTTGTTAAATAGGTGATTATCCATTTACGGAAGGCTTTTGATTTAGGGGAATTAATACGATAAGCTAAAGCGATCACCACATCTAAATTATATAGTTCTACATGGCACTCTATTGTTTTTTATTGGTGTATTTATGAAGTTTGTATGTTTCATCTGAAAGAATGTCGTTTTTATAAATGGAAATTATATTGGTGGTTACTTTGCTTATAAAAACGTCAAATAGCTGAGCAATCTGGTGAGCGGTTAACCAGATAGTTCCATTTTCGAGTTTCATGTCTATTACATAGTGGCCGCTTTCTACTTCTCTGATCTCTATGGTTGTTTTTTCTTTCATCGGGTATAGTTTATTAAGGGTTCGTAGTTTGCTCTTGTTGTTTTAGGGTGTACCTATCAGAATTGATCTTCTTAGATAGGGTATTCATATCGGCACTTAGCTTCTTGTCAGTGATTTTAGCGTATATCTGAGTTACCCGGATATCTTTATGACCTAATGATCTTTGTATACTGGATAGGGGTACGTCGTTATCCATACATACGGTGGTCGCAAAGGTGTGACGGGCACAGTGGTAGGTTATATCTTTATCAATATCACACAGGGCTATAATTTCTGCTATATACTCGTTCATTTTATCATTGGAGTTTATAGGCAGGAGTTTTCCGTTTATAAGTTTGCCTTCGTACTTTCTTAGAATTTGTGCGGGTATATCCATCAATAGAATTTTGGCTTGTGTATTGGTTTTACCTCGTCTTATAATTATCCATGTTTTTCCGTCGGTGGTGGTCTGGAAGTGTTCTTTTTTTAAATTACTGGTTTCCGCATAGGCAAGTCCGGTAAAGCAGCTAAAGATAAATACATCTCTTACTTGTTCCAATCTTTTGCTTTTAAAGGTTTTGTTATAGACTGTAATTAGTTCTTCTTCGGTTAAGATAGTACGGTCTGTTTCTTCATACCTAAATTGATACTCTATAAAAGGATCTGGGAAGTTTACGTTACTGCCTCTATCGTATTGGTTCTTTACGTATTTAAAGATCGCTTTTAGGCACTGCATACATTTTAAGGTGTAATTATGGCTTATGGGATAGGTGTTTCTTAAATGGGTATCGAAATCGGCTATTAGTTCCGGTGTCATTTGGTAAATGTGTAGATCGTCTACTCCGTAGGTCAGTTTAATAAATGTTTCCAATCGGGAAATTACAAGTTCGTACCGGCTGTAGGTTTTGGCGGTTAGTTGATGGGGAACTAACTTCTTTTTGTTTTCGGTGTAGATTTTACCGTAATGGATAATAGTAAACTTATCTCTTTCTAATCCTAAAGATTTATCTTTTATTCTTTTGGGGGAGATGGGTGCACCTCGTTGGTTTAACTGTTGATAGGTGTGGGTGAGTTCATATTTGAACTTATCCAGTGCATTGTTAATTTTCTTTGCTTCTATTGTTGTTCCTTTGGCTCTTCCTGCAGCTTTATCCCATTTCTCAATCTCAATCTCACATTTAGTTGAGGATGCATTGCGTTTTCCTTTGACATTGACACGGGCCATGATCGCTACTTTACCGTTTTTCTTAACGAAGTCTTTTCTTAAATAGAAAGATACTTTTAAATCGTTCATACTGCTACTTTTTGAATGTTACAAAACTATTGAATTCGTTTTGAAATCAAGTAGACAAGCGAGAGACAAATTAAAGGCAATCAGTGAGTTAACATTCTTTTTGGTTACAATTTCAAGTCTGAAAAAATGTAACCAAATTGTAACTGACAACTGGCTTTTTATGGCTTAAAATAGACTTTGAAGGGGGAGTTAGAAAATAAAAAAGTCCTCTAAGTAAGACACTTAGAGGACTTTGACTTTTCTTTTGACAAATGTTATTTTGTCTTTGGTGATTTGCCTGG
>JAJPZJ010000107.1 GCA_021204405.1 Tannerellaceae bacterium
CTCCGACTTCAAATCCAGAATTTATAATAGGACATTATGCGGATAATCATTAAAACAATTATGATCAGACTAATAAATTAAAATAAGATTTACCGGACAAAGGAGGTAGAAACAGTAGCATTAGATAATGTAAACCTGGAAGTCCGCAAAGGTGAATTCCTAAGTATTATGGGACCTTCCGGTTGTGGGAAGTCTACCTTACTGAATATTGCCGGCCTGCTGGATACTCCCAGTTCGGGTGATATAGAAATTGCCGGGATCAATATGGTGCATATGTCGGACAAAGAGATGGCAGCTTTCCAGAACCGGCAACTGGGATTTGTGTTCCAGAGTTTCCACCTTATCAACTCTTTAAATGTACTGGATAATGTAGAGCTCCCACTTTTATATAGAAAATGTGCTTCATCCGAACGGCGCAAAATGGCACAGGAGGTTTTGGAAAAAGTAGGGCTAAGCCACCGGATGAAGCACTTCCCCGCACAACTTTCCGGAGGACAGTGCCAACGTGTAGCCATCGCACGTGCCATTGTTGGCAATCCGGAAATTATCCTGGCTGATGAACCTACCGGCAACCTGGACAGTAAAATGGGCGTAGAGGTAATGGAGTTACTACATAAACTGAATAAGGAAGACGGGCGTACCATCGTAATGGTAACCCACAATGAGCAACAGGCACAACAAACCACCCGTACGGTACGCTTCTTCGACGGCCGGCAGGTGCAATAAAACATCTCTCATACTAATTTTTCGTTTTTTATCCTTCACCAGTCACAGGGTTGGGTTAAGTATTTGGTAAACAGCTGTTTAATGGGTTAAAAAGTGTGACTGAAGTGTGACTGAAGTGTAACTGGACGTGACTGAAGAAGATTTCAGTCACAAAATACCTTATAAAAGAAGGGTTAGTTGATAAGTTGTTTTCCTATAAACATAAAGCAGGCATACTATTCCCTGTAAGAAAGAATTTATAACCAGGTAAGGTTTTCCTTATATACGTAAGGGTAAGGATCCTGATCCTCAGGGGTACGGTTCCCGACCCTTACCCTTGCGATTCGTGATCCTCAGGGTTGCGGGTCAGGAACCATAAGCTAGCTTCTTTATCCAAAAGGAATAGTTCCTATACAGGTTAACTATACAGGGAGCAACCGCCTCCTTTAGTTGTTGTAGAACGGGAAAGACAAATGCACAGAAGATAAATTTTTATCGATAGATAATAATAGGAACAAGTTCTTAAAATAATAGGGAAGCATACACACCCATATGCTGGTTACCCATAACCGGGCTTACGGAAAGCTTATATTTCCGGGCGAACGGACGTGTATATAAAAAGTCGCTGCCTATTCCGATAGCCGCTCCGGCCGCTACATCTCACCAATCGTGCTTTTTAGCATGTGTACGGCTCCAGCCAACGTAGCTGGCTACAATACAGGCAGGCACTCCGTATTCCCACCCATACCGGCGATACAGGAAGGTTGCTCCGGTAAAAGAAATAGAAGTATGCAGGGAAGGAAAGGACTTATCGTTACTGCCGTCGGGCCTTTCTTTGTCGACTACATATTTTAATCCATAAGTAAGAGCCAGTGAGGTAGCGCTGGCAAATGCTCCCTGCTTAAGTCCCTGCCAGTCCTGGAATACAATGACAGCGGCAAGGCTGGCTACCGGGGTGACTGCTGTCATCACATCCCCCGATTTGCGTACATTCCTGCGGCTGTTACTGATCTCTGTAGGTTGGGCAATTAATGAAAAAGAACATAGGATAAACAGGCAGGTAATTGTTATTTTATTTTTCATATGGTGGAAGGGCTGTTATAAGTATATTTATAAAAGTACAAGTAATTTCGGAATGAAAATAATTAATCCGGTAATGGCAGCAGCTATAGCCATTAAAAGAACCGAACCGGCGGCTATATCTTTCGCTTTCCGGATTAACTCATGATAATCGGGTGATACCAGGTCGGCCAGGGCCTCTATCGCAGAGTTGAACCCTTCGGCTGCTAATACGCCACCAATCACCAGGGTAATCAATATCCATTCGGTGGAAGATAGCTTCAGGAGAAGCCCGGCTATAATTACACAACATGCAACAGAACAGTGAATCCAGCAGTTGGACTCTCCTTTTAATAATTCACAGATTCCCCGGAAAGCATACCGGAAACTTTTAAGCCGCTTCCGGGTAGTAAAGTCATTATTTCATGTTCATATCCTTATTCCGCCCGTAAAGGTACAATATTAATGGTGTGTAAAGTGAAATCGTACAAACTGTTCGTATCCGAACACCTGGGTAATAATTAGCATATTGATAACCGGTGTAATATCTTTTTGGTATATGGTTTGCCTGTTGATACTTAAAAAACAGGAATGAAACAAATCTATATCTTTATAACGCTTATCTGTGGAAATTGTTATATCGCATACGCACAAAATAGAGGAAGCCATGAGGCGATAAAGCTTTCGCTGGCAGATGCCATCGAACTGGCCCGGCTACAATCTGTAGATGCCGCGGTAGCCCTGAACAAATTAAAAACGGCTTATTGGGAATACAGGACACACGTTGCCGACCAATTGCCGGAAGTGAACCTTTCAGGAGTTGTTCCGGCCTATAGCCGTAGCTATAGTAAATACCAGCGGAAGATGGAACCTATACATACCTGAGAGACAATATGCTAGGCTTAAACGCAGAACTTTCTATCGACCAGCATATAGCCCTGACCGGTGGTAAGGTATCCTTGAATACCTCGCTCGATTTCACCCGGCAATTGAACACGTCCGGCAATGAGTTTATGAGTGTGCCGGTAGGGATCACCCTTTCCCAGCCCATTTTTGGGGTAAATGACCAGAAATGGAAGCGGCGTATTGAACCGGTTTGCTACCAGGAGGCAAAAGCCAGCTATATAGAAAGTGTGGAGGATGTGACTTTGTATACTATTTCCTATTTTTTCAGCCTGTTACAGGCTACTGAAAACCTGGCGATAGCTAAGCAAAACCTTGAGAATGCCAATACCTTATACGATATTGCTATAGCCAAATGCGGGATAGGATATATATCGGAAAGTGAATTAATGCAGCTTCATCTTTCGGCTTTGCAGGCAAAAGGAAAATTAACGGAAGCGGAGTCTGAACTCAATTCGGCTATGTTCCAGCTCCGTTCGTTCCTGGGTTTAAGTGAACACAACCAGATTGAACCGCTGATGCCCGGATCGGTTCCTGCTGTGTATATGGATTATCAGCAGGTCTTACAAAAAGCATTGGAAAATAACTCGTTTGCCCGCAGTATATTACGCAAACAGCTCGAAGCTGATTATGAGGTAGCCATAGCCAAAGGAAACCGTAGAAGTATTAATCTTTTTGCCTCCCTGGGATATACCGGCCATGGCTATAGGCTGGAGGAAGCCTATTCACCTTTAAAAGATAACCAGGTTGTGCAGGTGGGCGTTACCTTGCCTTTATTAGACTGGGGAAAAAGAAAGGGAAAAGTAAAGGTGGCAGAGTCTAACCGGGAATTGATCTTATCGCAAACCAAACAGGAGCAGTTGAACTTTAACCAGCATATCTTCCTGTTGGTTGAAAAGTTTAACAACCAGGCGGCACAACTCAAAATAGCTGAAGAGGCAGACGAGATTGCATTGAAACGGTATTATACGGCTATCGAGACATTTAAAATAGGTAAAATTGATATTCTCGACCTGAACGATGCGCAACAATCCAAAGACCAGGCTAAGCAAAAACATATGGAGGAATTATATCTTTTCTGGAATTATTACTATAATATACGCAGCCTGGCTCTATTTGATTTTATTAATAACAGGACACTGGATGCAGATTTTGAACGCCTTGTCCGAAAATAAAAGCACCTCTTTACTATATATGTTTGTCGTATTCTTTATATTTGAAAGTTTAACGTAACCTGATTGATGACAAATGATACTGATCGTAGATGATGATATATCTATCCGTTCCTCCCTTTCTTTCCTCTTAAAGAAGGCGGGATATGAGGTGATAGCTGTAACTACACCGGATGAAGCACTGGAGATGGTATGTTCGCTTACACCGGAGTTGTTGTTGGTAGATATGAATTTTTCTCTTACCACTACCGGTGAAGAAGGCTTACATTTATTAAGGCAGGTCAAAATACTGCTTCCGGATGTTCCTGTGATTTTGATAACTGCCTGGGGATCTATCTTCCTGGCGGTGGAAGGAATGAGGCTGGGGGCATTTGACTTTATAACCAAACCCTGGCATAACCTGTTGCTACTCAAGTCTGTTAGGACTGCCCTCGAAGTAACTGCATCTAAAACAGGCCGCTCGTTGCCTGAGGGTGACCGACCCGCGGGAAAAGAGCCGCGTTTTGATAAAATTATAGGAAAAAGCCCGGCTTTGCTGGAGGTGCTGGATACGGTTGCCCGGATCGCCCCAACGAATGCTTCCGTATTGATTACCGGGGAAAGTGGTACCGGTAAAGAGTTGATTGCTGAGGCGATTCATATGCATAGTTCCCGTTCGAAAGCTCCCTTCATCAAAGTAAACCTGGGAGGGATGTCGCAAAGCCTGTTTGAAAGTGAGATGTTCGGGCATAAGAAAGGTGCTTTTACAGATGCGTATATAGACCGAACCGGACGTTTTGAGCTGGCGGATAAAGGAACGATCTTCCTTGACGAGATCGGCGACCTCGGGTTATCGTCGCAGGTAAATTATTGCGTGTGCTACAGGATCAGACATTTGAGGTACTGGGCGATAGCCATCTCCGGAAGGTAGATATACGGGTGGTAAGTGCGACAAATTGTGAGCTGCAGCAAATGGTGGCGGAAAAATTATTCCGTGAAGACTTGTTCTACCGGATTAACCTGATTACCATTCATCTGCCGGCTTTACGTGAACGAAGAGAGGATATTCCGCTGTTGGCACGCTTTTTGCAAGTAAGCAGGCGGAAAGTAGCCAGTTGTCTCCCGTTGAGTTTACTTCCGGGGCATTGTCTTTTTTACAGAAATTGCCGTGGCCGGGAAATATCCGCGAGTTAAAGAACCTGGTGAAACGTACCATACTGGTGTCCGGGAAACAGCTACTGGATGTGACCGACTTTGAAAAACAGGTGATCACTTCTTCTGCCTTTGTAGGTAAAGCCGTTTCCACTCCGGCAGGGATGACGCTGGAAGAGCTGGAAAAGCAAACCATTATACAAAGCCTGGAAATCTATAAGAATAACCTATCGCACGTAGCTTCGGCTTTGGGTATAAGCCGGGCTGCGTTATACCGGCGGTTGGAAAAATATGGTTTGTCCGGCGAGAATAAATAATATAGAGAATGCGTATTAAAAAACAGTTTTGGTTATTAACCGTTTTGCTGGTAGGAGTACTGGTTGTGCTGGGCTGGTATGTACTGGCCGAAAAACATATGTGGCTGTTTTTTTTATCGTGGAAGACATTGTGGTTTTTACCGGTATCTACCTTATCCGCTTTTATCACCTGATTGTTAAACCCCTGGAGTTGATAGGAAACGGGATGGACCTGCTGAAAGGACAGGATTTCAGTTCCCGGTTGAGTAGGATAGGACAATATGAAGCTGACCGGATCGTAGATTTGTTTAATAAGATGATGGAGCAGTTGAAAGAGGAACGGTTGCTCTTGAGGGAACAAAACCATTTCCTTGACCTGCTGATTAATACTTCACTGCTGGGAGTGGTAATTATGGATCTGGATAGGCAGGTACAATCTGTCAATCCGGCGGCCTCCCGGATACTGGAAGCCTCCGCACAGGATATAGTAGCGACCAAACTGGATTCTCTGCCTTCTTTATTGGCTAAAGGATTGGCGGAAACTCCATTACATGAATCAAATACCATCCGGTTAAGTAACGCCAGTATTTATAAGTGTACCCATAGTTCGTTTGTAGACCGGGGCTATAACCATTCTTTTTATTTGATAGAGAGCCTTACGGAAGAGGTTTTCAAAGCGGAAAAAAGGCCTATGAGCAGGTGATCCGCATGATCGCCCATGAGGTAAATAATACAACCGCAGGAATTACTTCTACATTAGATACACTGGATGAAACCCTGAAGGAAGTAATGGGCATGGAAAATGTTTCCGAAGTATTGCAGATTGCAATAGAAAGATGTTTCCGGATGAGCCGGTTCATAACTAATTTTGCCGACGTGGTTCGTATTTCTGACCTGCGTTTGCAACCCCAGTCGGTGAATGAACGTGTACTTTCCTGTAAACGGATTATGGAAACGATGTGTAAAGAGCGGCAGGTGTAAATCTGTCTGGAGCTGGATAGTGCTAACCCGGTTGTCCAAATAGATACCAGCCTGTTTGAACAGGTAATCCTGAATATTATAAAGAATGCGTTGGAAGCAATCGGCCAGGAGGGAACTATCTATATAACCACCACTTCCAACCCGAAAGAGTTGGTAATTGCTGATACCGGAAAAGGTATAGACAACGATGTGGAAACAAAAATATTTACTCCCTTCTTTTCTACAAAACCGGATGGACAGGGGATTGGGTTAATGTTCATCCGTGAAGTGCTGCAAAAACATGGGTTTGCTTTTTCGCTGCAAACTCACACGGATGGGTTAACCCGGTTTTGTATTCGGTTTGAGTAATCTTTTATCTGTTGTAATCTATAGCCATTGTTGCATAAATTCATCCATCTCTTTCGCACGGGCTTCCAGGTTTTGCAGGAGTTTGAACTGTGCTTTTGTTCGCTGGAGGTTATGTTCCGGATGGTGAATTTTATAATAGGTATCCCCATTGATATAATCTGTCAGGAAACGGACGGTCTGCATGTAGGTTAGCAGGCGTCCTCCATAGGGAAGTAGTTTTATTTCCAGTGGAGTCAGGAAGGTACCGGCTGTTTGCATGTAGCCCTTTGTATAGGCCTGGAATATTTCCATATTTACACCTATGTTATCGAGGGTTTCGTCGTCTTCGGCACCGGTATTGGCTCCTGTACGGATAAAGTCGCCGATATCGGATAAGACATATCCGGGCATTACGGTATCCAGGTCGATCACACATAGTACCTTTCCATCTTCGTCAAACAGGATATTATTCACTTTAGTGTCGCAGTGGTTGACACGTTTTTTTAATTTACCTTCCCGGTAAAGATCTTCCTGGATACACATGGCTTTTGCCCGTTGTTCGATCTCATCGATAAAATCTTTTACCTTTTCCACTCGTCCGACCGGATTGGCATTCACTGCATCACGGAATTGTTGCAGACGGAATTCCATATTGTGGAAGTTGGGGATGGTTTCTCCGAGAGCACCTTCAGGCAGGTCGGATAGCATGGCCTGGAATTCACCGAAGGCTTTGCCGGCTTCGTAAGAGAGGGTAGGGGTTACTTCTTCGAAGCTTTTGCTGTTAGGGATAAAAAGGGAAATCCGCCAGTAATTTTTACCATCGAAATGGTATAGTTTATTATCTTGTGTAGGTAGGAAAGTAGGCACTTTCCGGTTAATATCTGTTTCCTTTTTTTCTTCCAGTTTCTTGCGAATATGGGAGGTAACGGTGTGGATATTGTTTTGTAGCATATCTACGTTTGTAAATATGTGGTAGTTGATCCTTTGCAAAATATACTCCTGTTGATTTTGCAGAGTAACCTTAAAAGTGTCATTAATATAGCCATTTCCAAAAGGAGTGATAGCTGTTGCTGGTTCATTTAGCTGGAAATTTGCTACGATCTCCAGCAATTGTCCGGTTGTTTTTTCATGGTATTATTAGATAAAATAAAGATCTGATAAAGATCCGGTTAATAATTTACTTTTACAAAGATAAAATATTCTGTTGTTTTTGGAGAAATAAAAAACCCGGTAATCGATTTTATCGGGTTTTAAGCTTTATTAATGACTGATACTATTATCTCAATGCAGGTCCGTTAGTACTTTTTGCAGCTTCAGTTCTGCCAGTCCACCATACAGGAGTGAACATTGTATTTTTATGGGCAACTTTTTCAAAGTTTTCAGCATTATTGATAGATTCATCATCCGGATAAAAGAATCTTTCTACCCATTCAATATTTGGTGCTGGTAAATGAGGAAGCTGGCCATCGAAGTCTTTGATCAGGCGACGGGTTTCGTTCCATAATTCCCATGGGTTAAAGATATTTATATCCAGAATTTTCTGGTTTAATAAAAATTTTAATTTACCTTTTGTATCGGCCTCATTGTATTTGCTTACAGCAAAATCGAGGAAGTAAGCCAGGTGAGCCTCGTTCAATGCAGGAGCTGTACCGGTTTCTTTCAGGTATTCCACAGCAGGAGTGGTTGATGGGCCGTATTTCATATTCTGATTTATATTGTAATACCATCTAACGGAAGATTCAATCCCTTTTTTGATACACTCTTCCACATTGATGCTTCCAAATTCTCCCGGCCAGCGTAAAGCAGCTTCAGCTAATAACATATTAACTTCTGTAGCATGCATTACCGGGAACTTCAGGTCTACATTCATATAGGTAGTTCTGTTATACATTGAAGTGATACGGTTAGTACTACGGCTATCTCCGAACAAATCCAGTCTGAATAAAATAGAGTCTACCTGCGCATAGTCTGCTGTGTTATGGTAGTACTGGGCCAGATACTCTTCTGAATTTTCAATAGACAAAGGGATACCAATGTAACGCCCGTATCTGTCTGGTTGGAAAATGCAATAGATACGTGGGTCATAATCATATCTTTCAATGGTCCCGATCTTTTCTGTAACATTTTCAGGCATTCCCGGAGGGCATGTATAGTACATCATTTCTTCATACATGTGAGCCGGTGCATGTGAATAGGCTGCACGTTCGTCGAATCCGCGAATGAAAGATTCCTGTGGTGCCAGGATTTTATTTTGTTCTTCAAAACTGATATTATACGCATACTCATCTACAAGCCGGCCATCCGCCAAAACATCTTTTATTACCTGTTTGGAGGTTTCTGGTTTTACATGGCACAAACGCATAGCCATACGAAGACGTAAAGAGTTCGCAAATCTTATCCATTGTGTGACATCTCCACCATTTAAAGCATCTGCTGCTACAAATTTAGCTTTAAGTGTTTCTGAAGAAGAAGGGAACTGATAGTTATCCAGATTTTTAACGACTGTTTCCAACCTGGTTAAAATATCATCATAGATTTCTTCCTGTGAATCGTAAGCGGGGAAGAAACTTTCCTGCAATGCTCCACTTGCCTCAAAATAAGGAACATTATCATACAGATCTGTACAACGCTGGAATACATAACTTTGGATAATTTCTGCACAATATGCGTATATTGCATTTTCAGCCTGTTCCTCAGGAGTCATATCGGCATACAGAAGTTGCATTGATTTGATATCAATACTATGATCTACGGTTGCTTTTTGAAATATAACATCACCCCAGTTCCTGGCTACTGTTGTAAATCGGCGAACTTCATTATTCTGGCTAAGTTCTACTTCTGTAGGTAATACGCTAGTGCCTAATAATCTGTTATAATAAGGATAATGCCACCATATCGGACCATATTCCAGTCGGAACAGGTGAGAACGGGTAATTGCTTTTGTAAATAAAAGGTCATATTTAGCTTCTGTTACTTTATCCGGATCATAAAACTTTTCCTCTAAAGTATCAGCACATGATATTGCCATACCACCGATCAATGCAGCAGTGCCAAGACAAGTAAAATGTTTGATTATATTTTCATTTTTGTTGCTTTTTTAGAATGATACATTTAAGCCTACACCAAAGCTTCTCTGAGCTGGAATAGTTGACATTTCATAATAAGAATTTGTTCCGTAAGTAGATTCAGGAGTTACATTAGGGATTGCTTTGTAAATGTAAAATAAGTTGTTTGCAAATGCATTCACCCTGGCATTCTGAATGTTGTATTTACTGATGAATTTTTTAGGTAAGTTATAGGAAAAAGAAAGAGAACGCATACTAATATAGTCGCTTTTGTATATCTTATCTTCACTAATTTCATTAGAGTTGTTCCAGTATAAGTTGTTATAATACTGTTGTGCGGTGATCAACTTATCATTCTTAGTACCATCTTCTTTTACACCTGGTGTAATTACACCATCATGTAGAATAAAATTGTAATGTAAGTCTGAAGGAACAGCAGCATTATGGCTATCTAATAGAATTTTTTCACCTTCTGTATTCAAGTAATAGGGAAGACCACCACGTGCTTCATCACGAAACTTCAATGTTTCTTTACTTAAACCTGTTCCTAAAAGATACATGTTTGCCTGAGAAATCATTGTGGCACCAAACTGAAAGTCAATAGTCGCATTCAATGAGAAATCTTTCCAGGAAAGCGCAGTTGTAACCCCACCAATAATATCAGGAGTAATTTTTCCTACCTTTTTCCATTGTGTGTTATCAAATTCATAAACACCTGTACTTTGATTTACAATTCTTTGACCATTTTCATGAGTTTTATAAGGACGCACATAAATTCACCAAATTGTCCGCCTTCTGTGGCATAAATTGCAACGTTATTTCCTTTACCACCAGATAAAGTTTGTTGAGTTATTCCTTTGCCTAGTTTTACAACTTTAGTTGTATAGTTGGCCAGATTGAATCCTAATTCCCAGGTCCAGTCTTTTGTCATGATAGGTTTAGTATTGATAGAAAGTTCAATACCATTCTGTGCAATATCTCCGGCATTCATTCTTACGGCTTTAACACCGGACGAAGAAGGTACGGGTAACTGAATGATCTGGTTATATGTATTATTATGGAAGAAAGAGAAGTCTAGGCTAAGACGGTTGCCTCTGAAGAAGGCTGTTTCAAAACCTACTTCATATTCTCTTTTTCGTTCTGGTTTAAGGTTTGGAGAAGGAAAGCCTGCTCCATCAGCAGCAAAGTCTGCAGGAGGAAGATAAATACTACCATCGTCATCATTTAACTGCATTGTTGGTAGTCCACCATAGTTTTCTACTTTAAATGCTACGTTACCATAATAACGAGGACCAGGACGTCCTACATCTGCCCATGATACACGGACTTTACCAAAGTTCATTTTAGGAATTTCAAATGCTTCTGTAAAGATCCATGATAAACTTGCTCCCGGATAGAAATAGTGGTTATTTGTCGGAGGAAGGATGGAAGACCAGTCGTTACGTGCCTGAATTTCCAGATATATCTGATTTGCATATGCTAACTGTGCAGATGCAAATACACTTAATAATAGGTCGTCACCACGCTCACGAGATGTCATAGGACCTGTTTCCAGGGTAGTATTGTTCATTGAGAACCAATTCTCGATAGCGAATGTCTCTTTAATATATTGTCTTTGGTTATCGTAAGTAGTCTGTTTTACAGCACCCCCTACCATTGCACTAACATCCCATAACTCATTAAATGTCTGGTTATAATTGAAAGATGTTTGTCCATACATTACTGTATTTCTAATATTTCTTATTTAATAGAAACCCTGGGCTGCTTTTACCTGGAGAGATTGTTTCAGCATTTGCTTGGTTTCCTGATTAGATACAGTATAATCCATACCTCCTAATGTAGTCCAGGAGAATTTATCATTAAAAGTTACATCCATATTAATAGATTGGATGAAGTGGTCTCTTTGGTAATCATTAGAATTTTGTAATTGTGACCAGTAATATTGGGATACTCTACGTGCTGCACTATAGTTTTCTACATACTCTGCATCTGGCCCATATCTATTATAACCTTCATCCGTAAGATAGGTGTTTTTAATATAATTTACATCTAATTCCCTGGGAACACCATAGGTAATTAATTGTTCCAATTGATAAGGAGCATTGTGGTCTTTAGAGGTACTGTAACTACTATTTACTCTGAGTTTTACCCAGTCATTAGCTTTTAGATCTCCTGAGAAGTTGAATGAATGGCTCCTATTGTCTGCACCGATAGAAATAGAATTATAATCACGATAGTTATAAGATAGGCGAAAGCTTCCTAAATCTCCACCATTACTTAATGCAAAGTTGACATTTGATAAGTGACCTGTACGGTACATATCTTTGTAGTTATTTTCGTAAGCTACATAATCATGGTATACATCGTCAAAACCTAATACACGGCGTCCGTCTAATTTAGGCCCGAAAGCATAATTAATATTTGATCCTCTCCATACAACCTCCACAGCCTGACCGCTTGTCGGATCTGTAGTCATATAATATCCATCCGGTGAGATATTGTTGAGGGCAGCGTTACCCAAACTTTGTCCGGTACCGAACTCATTTTGCAGTTTTGGCATAAAGGCAGCTTTTGTCCATGAGTAATTTACACCAAAATCTATACCTAAACCTTTTTTGCTGCCAGATTTAGTTGTGATTAACATTACTCCATTAGCTCCTTCTGATCTGTAAAGTACTGCAGCTTTTGCACCTTTAAGGATTTCAATAGAAGCAATATCTTCGGGATTAATGTCATTTAAGCCGGTACCGTGGTCTGCACCATCAGCAGAATCCAGTCCTAATGACGTGTTCTCATCATGAATGGGGATACCGTCAACAACAATTAAAGGACGGGTTGTTGATTTGTCGTTCATAGAGACAGCATTACGAACTTTTATAACCATACCTCCTGTAGGCCCCGCATTTGTCTGAGCAATTTGTAACCCTGAGGTTTTACCATAAAGTCCCTGAATGGCATTCATTGGGGTTCCAGCGTTCGTAAGTTCATCACCTTTTACACTACTAACAGAATAACCCAGGGCTTTTTTCACGTTTGATACCTAAAGCTGTTACTACTACTTCATCTAGTTTTTGAGTATCTTCTTCGATCTCGATAGTGAGAGTAGCCTGACCTGTAATAGTGAGAGTAGCCTGACCTGTATAGGTAATCTCCGTAGGAGTGTATCCTATAAATGAAATTAGGATAACGTCTCCGTTACTTAACCCTGAGAGAGTGAAGTTACCGTCCATATCAGTAATAGTACCATTAGTAGTACCCTTTACAACAACTGAAGCTCCGGCAACAGGGCCAAACGGATCTTCTACTGTTCCCCTAACCTTTCCGCTTTGCTGGGAAAGGTTGACGTCGTGCTTAACAGGTGCTGTGTCGGCATATATGTTCCCTGCGAAACATAACGTACCTGAAAGCAGAATTAAGCTGATAGATTTAACGTTTTTCAACATGATTGATGGTTTAATTAAACAATAAAAATATTAGAGAATTTAGCGTTTTTTTCTTTTATTTACTTGTAAATCAGTTGTAAGGGCTGATTCGTATTGGCATTCTTTTAGCATTGTTTCATATAGAATTTCTCCTATAATTACATGACAGTATTACAATTAATGACAGAGAATAACAGAGTTCTTCGTGAACTTTTATGTTTATTCGGAGGCAAATATATGTAATATTTATTAGGTTGTGTTATTTTTTTAAAAAAAACAATTGATGTAATATTTTTTAACAACTCTGTTTTTGTGAAGTATTTTTTACATTTTATCTGGGAAGATTAGAGCATAAATAGAATGTTCATGTATAAATTATGGGATGTTTTTACTGAAAAAGGATTTGTTTCCGCAAACATTTCGATTTATTCTAAGTTCACGAAGTACTATAGTAGTAATTTGTTAAATTTTATTTTTAGATATAGTTGGAATGAGGTAATATTTTAATATTAAATAGGTTTATTAAAAGAGAGATTTTGTTAAAACGGTTGGAAATATTACTTTTTTGCCTTTGACAAAAAGTTAATTAAAGCAATTTATTTTGTTTTTAAAGTAAAAAAAGTAATTATATTAACTTTATTTTTGTAATATATTACTCATTAAAGATAAATTCTACATATTTTTATGTAAACGAATATCTGTGGAGGAGGAGCCTACTTCTATTTTATATTTATCCTTGTTCTGAACGAATTGGTTAAGGGTTGAGTCCCATATTTGTAATTCGTTAAAAGGAATGTTGAGAATAATCGCAGTAGTTTTTCCTTTTGGAAGATGAATACGTTGGAACGCTTTTAGCTGTTTGTTAGAGGAAGCAGGGTAAGAGCCGGGATAAGAAATATACACTTGTACTACTTCTTCGCCATCATAGTTACCGGTATTATTTATATTCAAAGAAATCTCTAACCTTTCCTCTTTTTTCTGTACTTTAAGATTGTTATATTTAAATGTGGTATAACTTAATCCATGGCCAAAAGGGTAAAGTGGATTACCGGTAAAATACATATAGGTTCTTCCGGCTGTAATATCATAATCCATTATATGAGGAAGATCGGTAATGTCTTTTACCCATGTCTGGGTTAATCTTCCTGCCGGATTATAATGTCCAAATAACACATCTGCTACACCATGCCCCAGTTCCTGGCTGGATTGCGAAACATGTAAAATTGCCGGGATTTTTTCCTGTATCCGGTTAATAGCATACGGGAAACTGCTCATCAATACTATTATTGTATTAGGATTAGCGTTATATACCTGCATGGCCAGGTCTTCCTCATCCAGTAAGATTGACATCCTGTCTACAGCTTCTTTCCCTTCGCCTGCAACCGGAGCCTGTTCCCATCCGGCGTTGCACCAGGGATGATTGCCTACACAAACAATCGCTATATCCGCCCAGGAGGCAACCGTACGGGCACTATCCATTTTATTGGAAGCAACATAGCGAATTTCTATTTCATCTCCTACTTCTTCTTTTATGGCGTCTAATACACTTATTTTATAAGGAGCAGTGCCGCTATACCAGTCTTCGATTACCTGGGAAGCCCGTTCACCTATCACAGCAATCCGTTTTATTTCTTTTTTCCTGATTGGGAGTGTTTGTTTCTCATTTTTTAAAAGTACTATGGATTTACGGGTAGCTTCTCTCACTAATTCTTTTGTTTCAGCTTTATTCCAGGGTTCTTCTGAATCATCTACTCCAATTCGTATATAAGGGTTTTGGGGTGATTTATCTAACAGGCCAACTTTTAAGGCTATTCTTAAATTTCCTCTTATATTCCTTTCAATATCCTTTTCGGTAATTAAATTTTGTTGCAGGGCATCATATATTGCATCTGTATAAGTATCGAGAAATTTAGTAGTACCAGCCTGGATACAGGCTGCAGCGGCTTCTGCTCTGTTATCAAAATAATGGTGTTGAGTTAGAAGTTGCCCGAAAGCTCCTCCATCAGTAAGGATAGTACCGTTAAGACCCCATTCGTCTATAACGACTGATTTTAATACGGGATGTATGGTACAGGGAATTCCATTGTAAGCATTATAGGCGGTCATAATAGCCTGGCAACCACCTTCGGTTATACCTTTATAAAAAGGATATGAATAGTACTCTCTGAATAATTTATCGTTAAAGTCAGAGGACGTAAAAGTTCTACCATACTCGTGACTATTTGCCAGAAAATGTTTCATTAAGGAAGCATTCCGCCAGTATCTGGGATGATCTCCTTGTATTCCTTTGATAAAGGCTACGGTCATGCGGGAAGTAAGAAAGGCATCCTCACCGAAGCACTCTTCTGTGCGTCCCCAGCGAGGATCACGCCCTAAGTCGGCATTAGGCGTCCACATGATTAAGCCGCTTTTATGATATTTGGCATTTTGGTATAAGTACCGGTTTTCTATGGAAATATAAGTAGCGATCCGATGAATTAATTCCGGATCCCAGGTATGTCCCAGCCCATAACTTTGTGGAAATACGGTAGTAGGCGTGTGTTCTCTTTGTTCACCGAAAGTAGGGCCGCCCAATACGACACCATGCAGGGCCTCTACACTACCTGCTGCCTGAATACCTAAACGAGGTATATAAGTATTATTACCCAAAGCGGATACTTTTTCATCTAATGTCATTAAAGAAATGAGATTATCTATGCGTTCTTCGTCAGATAGGGTTATGTCATTAAATGGATATTGTGCATAAATAGAACTAAGAAAGAAGATATAAATTAAGAAAGAAGATATAAATAATGGATAGAGTAATTTTGCTTTTCATGTCATATTAAATTAAGATGAAGGCAAATTATTGTAGTTTAATGAGAGATAGGGGAGGAGTATGTTAAAAAAATAGGGGAGAGAATGTATTAATTCTTCTTTATGGGTGTTAAAAGCAAAAAGGCTATTCTTTTATAGAATAACCTTTTTAATATCAGCATTATGATGCTAATTATTTTTTATTACGGTTTCCATAACGGGTCATGAACTTATCAACGCGACCAGCAGTGTCTACAAGTTTTGATTTACCGGTATAGAATGGGTGAGAAGTGTTTGAAATTTCGACTTTCACCAAAGGATAAGTTACACCATCAATTTCGATTGTTTCCTTTGCATTGATTGTTGAACGTGTAATAAATACATCATCATTCGACATGTCTTTGAAAACAACCGGACGATAATTTTCAGGATGAAGTTCTTTTTTCATTGCTTTATATCTTTAAATTTATTTTTTTCTAAAAATTAGTTTGGTAACCGGTAATTTAGGATGCAAAGGTATGGATTTGAGTTTAATAAACAAAGGAATTCATGCCTTTTTTTTGATAAAAAACGAAATTCCTATATTTTAGATGTTGGATAGCATAAAAGTAGGTATAATATTTTATCTTTGTGGAGATTTTTTAATCATTTAACGTAATAACATAATACAACAATGGTAAGTTACAAAGAATTAGGTCTAGTGAACACTAAAGACATGTTTGCTAAGGCAGTTGCAGGCGGCTATGCTATCCCTGCTTTTAATTTTAACAACATGGAACAAATGCAGGCTATTATTCAGGCTGCAGTTGAAACAAACTCTCCGGTAATCCTTCAGGTTTCAAGTGGTGCACGTAAATATGCTAACCAGACAATTTTACGTTACATGGCCGAAGGTGCTGTTGAGTATGCAAAAGAATTAGGTTGCGCAAATCCTCAGATTGTTCTTCACCTTGACCACGGTGATTCTTTTGAACTGTGCAAAAGCTGTATTGACATGGGATTCTCTTCTGTAATGATCGATGGTTCACATCTTCCTTATGATGAGAATGTAGCACTTACTAAAAAAGTTGTTGAATATGCACATGCACATGATGTAACTGTAGAAGGTGAATTAGGTGTGTTAGCAGGTGTTGAAGATGAAGTAAGTTCAGATCACCACACATATACAGAACCGGATGATGTAGTTGATTTCGTAACTAAAACAGGTTGTGATTCCCTGGCTATTTCTATTGGTACTTCTCACGGTGCAAATAAATTTACTCCTGAACAGTGTACTGTATCTGAAGACGGAACATTAGTTCCTCCTCCATTACGTTTCGATATCCTGGAAGAAATTGAAAAAAGAATACCCGGATTCCCTATTGTATTACACGGTGCTTCGTCTGTACCTCAGGAAGAAGTTGCTACTATCAACCAATATGGTGGTGGCCTGAAAAATGCAATCGGTATTCCGGAAGATCAGTTGCGTAAAGCTGCTGCTTCTGCTGTATGTAAGATTAATATCGACTCAGACAGCCGTTTGGCTATGACTGCTGCTATCCGTGAAGTATTTGCTACTAATCCTGCAGAATTTGATCCTCGTAAATATCTGGGTCCTGCCCGCGAAAATGCAAAAAAACTTTACAAACACAAAATTGAAAACGTATTAGGTTCTGCCGGTAAAGGTGGTTGCTAATTCTTTTAAAAATAGTATAGAAAAGCCATCCTTCGGGGTGGCTTTTTTGTTATGTGCTATAAATTGTGTATCTTTGTATTCACAAATCATGGGGCTGACCGGTTTCGACAGCGGGTAGAAGTGGTTTGTAAGCATGTAGTGCGTTGTCGGTTTGCACTTAAATCTCAGTCGGCGACCATTTAACTGGCGAAAATAATTACGCTCTCGCTGCTTAATCGAAGTATAGTAGATTCAAGCTTAATCCCCGCAATAGTTGTGGGGACGTGACATCACCCGGATGCTGTTGCTCCGAAGCGTTCCGATCAGGTGGTGCAGCAATATCGGAGATAGTCTGAAAGAAGCCTCGGATTTCAGATGAAACTTTAGAGGATAAGGTGTAAGTGGGTGGCTTCGGTCTTGCTTACTTCCGACAATTCAAGGCGAAGATAAACATGTAGAAAGCAGATTAGTTCCTCGTTTGGACGAGAGTTCGAATCTCTCCAGCTCCACCAGGCATTATAAGTAATTATAATGCCTTTTTTATTGAAGAAGGGATTCGTAATAGGAGATAAAAGCTTTTACCTCTTTTTCATTTGCTGGTTCCGGGCTCCAGGATGCAAAATTATCTTTTGAGAGTGGCTGGAAGGGACCTTCTTTTATTTCATATATTATAGTGTCTTTGGCGAGTACTATTACAGAGTGCTAAATGCCGGGTTCTATTTCTGCTCCATAAGTACCAGCGCTAGGGTCGAGTATAAGTGTTTCTGTAATATTACCTTGATTATCAAATAAGATTAATCCTATTTTCCCTCGTAATACTAAAAAAATTTCCTCTTTATCGGGATTAAGGTGCCTATGGGGACGAATATAACTTCCGGGTTCCATAGCATTTAAAAGGCGGTTAATAGTAACATCTGTATTAGTATGGAAATTATGGTTTATACGTAAACGGGTAGAGGCTTTTGCCTTATTCGATGTGGTATCCAATAATTGTTTATTTATAACCTTCATATGCCTATTATTTAGAAAAAGGAAAGGGTACCTTATTAATTAAGATACCCTTTTATAGATAAAAATTCTATTATCAATACTGACATTCCAATATCCAGGCATCCTGGAAGTTGGGCGCATATTTGGATTTAATAGCTTCACGGCTATCTACCGCATCCGCTTTATCGTCAAAACTGGTAACAATCACACGCAGCATACCTTCTTCATTTTCACCTAATACAGCATTATAGCCATCATTCTGCATACGGTCTTTCAATGAATAAGCGTTCGTTTTATTTTTGAAACTTCCGATTACAACACTAAAACGTTTTAGGTGGTTAGCGTCTTCACCTTCTGCCGCATTGATTTTTTCTGTGCGGGTAGCAGCATCAGATGTTCTGGGTTTGGATACCGGTACAATTTCTACTTCATCCTCTTCTACGATAGCTTCCACGGGAGCAGTAGACTCTTTTTCCTTGGCTTGTTCGTAAGCAGCTTTGTACGCACTTTGTTTAGGTTTACATGAGCCGAAAGCCAAAACCATACTTAATGCAGCTCCAAATAACCAAATCTTCTTCATATTGTTTAGTTCTTAAATTACTTGTGCAAAGATATAAATTATATTTAGTACTTTCGCAAGTAGAACTAAATTAATACAATGTACATGAAAAATTCTATCGGAACAATGATCATGGCAACATCCGTAGCATTAAGTGCTTGTACACAGGAGGCAAAAAACACTGACCCTGCCGCACCACTTATCGGCCCCTCGGAAATTCATGTGCCCAATGGAAGAATGACCCCCGAAGTGCTTAATAGCCTGGCCCGGGTAAGCGATGTAAAACTTTCACCTGATGGCTCCAGGCTATTGTATGGAGTAACCTATATCAGTATCGAACAAAATAAAAGCAACCGGGAGCTTATTGTAATGAACCCGGACGGAACCGGTAAAAAGCAGATTACGCATACTCCACAAAGTGAGCAGAATGCAGTATGGATTAACGGTGGTAAAGAGATTGCTTTTCTTTCTAATGAAAGCGGTAATTCACAAATATGGATCATGGATCCGGATGGATCAAACCGTCGCCGGGTAAGTGATTATCCGGGAGGAATTAATGGCTTTGTTTTTTCGCCTGACGAAACAAAAATCCTCTTTTTCAGTGACATAAAATACGGGCAACGTACTGTTGATATTTACCCTGATCTTCCCAAAGCAACCGGTAGGATTGTTGACGACCTGATGTATAAACACTGGGATGAGTGGACTGATGCTATTCCCCGTCCGTTTGTAGCCTCTTTTGATGGGAAAAGCCTGGGTACAGCAACCGATATAATGGAAGGCGAACCTTATGAATGTCCGATGAAACCGTTTAGTGGGGTAGAGGATCTGGCCTGGAGCCCTGATGGCAAAACCATCGCTTATGCAAGCCGTAAGAAAACAGGCCTGGAATATGCTATTTCTACCAATTCAGATATTTATCTATATAATCTTGATACCAAAGAGACCCGTAACCTGACAGAGGGAATGATGGGGTATGATACAGAACCATGCTTCTCTCCTGATGGTAAATATATTGCCTGGATCAGCCAGGAACGTGATGGATATGAATCTGATAAAAAACGTTTGTTTGTTGCAGATCTGGCAACAGGTGAGAAACAATACCTGACAGATGCTTTCGATTATAATACCGATCACTTCCAATGGTTGCCCGACAGCCGCTCTTTGTATTTCATTGCTTGTAAAGAGGCAATAACCCATATCTGGCAAATTGATATGGATAAAAATATCCGCCAGATCACTACCGGCCAGTATAACTATGTGGATATGGATGCTGCTTCCGGTAAAATGGTAGCTATCCGCCAGTCGATGGAGCGTCCTTCGGAAGTATATGCCGTAGATCCGCAATCGGGTGAAGCAGCCGAGATCAGTTTTGATAATAAAGCAATCCTTGATCAGCTAACGGTTGGTAAATGTGAACCCCGTTGGGTAAAAACAACCGATGGAAAACAAATGCTTGTGTGGGTGATTTTCCCACCCAACTTTGATCCGAACAAAAAGTACCCGGCTTTACTTTATTGCCAGGGTGGACCTCAGAGTACAGTGAGCCAATATTTCAGCTATCGTTGGAACTTCCAGATCATGGCTGCCAACGATTATATTGTGGTTGCACCCAACCGTCGTGGTTTACCCGGCTTTGGCCAGGAATGGCTGGAGCAGATCAGCGGTGATTACGGTGGCCAGAATATGAAAGACTACCTGGCAGCAATCGATAATGTGGCCAAAGACCCCTATGTGGATGAAAACCGTTTAGGAGCAGTCGGTGCCAGCTACGGTGGATTCTCGGTTTACTGGCTGGCCGGTAACCATGAGAAACGTTTCAGCGCCTTTGTAGCCCATGCAGGACTCTTTAACCTGGAACAGCAATATCTGGAAACAGAAGAGATGTGGTTTGCCAACTGGGATATGGGTGGTCCCTACTGGGATAAAACCAATGCAAAAGCACAACGCACTTATGCCAATTCACCTCACCGTTTTGTTGACAAATGGGATACCCCCATCCTGATCACACACGGAGAATTAGATTACCGTATCCTGGCTTCTCAGGGGATGGCTGCATTCAATGCCGCTAAGTTAAGAGGCATCCCGGCAGAAATGCTCATCTATCCGGATGAAAACCACTGGATCTTAAGACCGCAAAACGGAGTCTTATTCCAGCGTGTATTCTTCAACTGGCTGGATAAGTGGTTAAAAGAGTAATAGTATAAAAGTAAAACACGGAGACACAGAGACACGGAGTATTATTACCTTAAAATAAATATCTCCGTGTCTCTGTGTCTCCGTGTTTAGTTTTTTAATATCAAAGAAATGATTTCAATAATAGTACCCGTTTACAACGCCGGGCAATACATAGAAAGATGCTATAGGTCGATCTGTAATCAGACTTATAAGGACTATGAGATCATTTTTGTAAACGATGGGAGTACTGATAATTCCTTAGACCTGCTTCAAACCTTTGAACAACAGGATGCCCGGCTCAAAATTATAAACCACCCCACTAACCAGGGAATTACTGCGGCCAGACAAACCGGTATTAAAAACGTTACTGGAGAATATGTTACTTTTCTTGATGTCGATGATACCTTTACTCCGCAGGCTTTACAACAAATGCTCGATCCATTTATAAATCCTGAGGTTGATATTGTAGTAGGAGGATATGTGATTATAAAAAATGGCCGGCAGATCTATCAGGAAATATTACCTTTTTCCAATGAAGTAACCAGCCATGTATATCTGAAGTATATTTATACTCATCCCCGCTGGGAATTATGGGGAAAGTTATACCGTAAAAAATTATTTAATACTCCCCTTCATTTTGTAGCAGGAATAATGGCGGGTGAAGATTTGCTGTTAAATACCCAGTTACAACTTCGTGCACGAAAAGTAGGTTTCACCTCTACGATCTGTTATCACTATTATAAAGGCCATACCTCATTGACCGTTACCTGTTCTGATAAGTATGCAGTAGATGTGATCAAAGCGACCATGGCTGTGAGGGATATCTTTGTTGAGAACTCTTTAGAGAAAAAATTTAAAGATGAACTGGATGCATTATTTTTATTAGCTTATTCAACATCTGTAAGAAGAGGTTCATTAAAAAGAAATAGTGTTTACCGGAAGGAAATTGGAATTCATTTTACTAAAAAAGCACTTCAACTGATAGGAGTTCAGAAAGCTACTTATGTTGTAATTGCCTATTTAGGAGGAAAAAACATTAGGAAAGTACTACAGAAACTCGTCAATAAGTACTATTAAACGAATTCTCTCTATTATTTTTGATTTGCTATGCAGCGAAATCTATCTCTATTTCATCTATAAAATAATACCTTGAATAAACTTTATTGAGTTAAAAAGATAGAAGAAAAATAAAGCGTTGTTCTATAAGTCAACAATATTAGTCAAGAACAGAAATCTGTGGATTTTATTTCCTATCTTTGCAGCAATTTTAGAACTGTTGAGAATTATATATTATACTTGATATGACAAACTCATAGATATTCATTCTCATAGGATATGTATGACTTTGTTTTTTTTGTTTAAGGAGGTAATATAATAATTGATTTTAGTTCTTTTCCTGCAGCTTTTAGTATCAAGACTGATAAGTGTGCAGGCTTATTTTAGAGGGTATTTTTATTCTATTCGTTAGTTTTATAATATGGGACTGACGAACTTTGTTATGCAATAAATTAATCATATATATGGTTTACTTCTTTATAGTTTTAGTGTTAATGATTATCC
>JAJPZJ010000106.1 GCA_021204405.1 Tannerellaceae bacterium
AAAACATTCATATGATGTTCAATAAATCAACGGACATTATGCGGATAATCATATATTATAAATGCGGTAAACGGAGCTTTATGGACTATTAAAATTGAGGTTATGTTTTATCTTTTTATTCCTATTCTGGTTCTGTTAATAGGTAAATACGCAGATAATAAATTGCGTAAAATCATATGGCTCAGCATTATCTATATAACAGGTATTACCTGGAGGCTCTTTTTTATTACCATGAGCGAATATATACCTATAGCCGCTCTACTTAGAAAGCAGATGCCAGGTTATCTGGATTATTTTGCAGCAGGCATGGCATTATTTTATTCAATGATTTTTTTAGTAAAACAAAAAAGATATTGGCTCCTCTTGCGTTAGCGATTTTCTTTTTAGAGGTATATTTCAATGTAAATTATTTTAGAGCGTTAGCATTTGCTACCTTAATTTATTATGTAGCTTTCCATTTTAAATCTTTAAATAATTTTGGAAGGTACGGGGATTTCTCATACGGTATTTATATTTTCCACTTTCCTCTTATCCAGCTTTTGATAAGTTTTCATCTTTTCGAGTTTATCAATCCCTGGCTGTGCCTTACTGGCATTATATTTATAACATTAGCTTGTGGCTGGTTTAGCTGGAAATATATTGAAAAACCTTTTCTGGCAAGAAAGCGAACAGAATAAAATAAAAAAGATACAGAATGTTATTATATAAATAATATCCTGTATCTCTTTTACAAAATAAGCTTTCAGGCTTTAATTAATTAAACATTTCTTTCAGTTCGCTTGTATTCAATCCATTATTCAGGCTTCTTTCAAAAGAGAGCCCGGAATAGATCATCCTGAAATGTTTTGCCACCTTGTGAATATCCAGGTCATTCCTGAGTTCACCATTTTGTTGGGCTTTTTCAACAACATTTTCCCACATAAGTAGATCTTTCTCAAATACATTTACGATTTGGTTGCTAAAGCCTTTGTAATGTCGTGTGGCTTCATAAAGCAAATTAAAATAGTACCTGTTTATATTCTCCGTTTCATAAACAGGTATTGCACTCATTACATGATCGATACGTGATATATAATACTCAATAAACTCTTTCAAAGTTATTTCCGGTACATCAGGAAACTTATTTTGAGTACTATGCACTTTTAACACATAGGTATCTACTACCTGCTTAAACAAATTATTTTACTTCGGAAATGATAATATATCCCACCACAAGATGTATTTGTTGCCTTTTTTAATAAATTGATAGAGGCTGCTTCGTAATTGTTGAGTAAAAATACTTTGAATGAATGGAAAAGGATATGAGATTCTGTTTGAGTTAACTCCGGTTTCATAAATTAATAGAGGATTAGTTATAATATACTGGTGGTAAACACCCAGTAATTAATCCATACTCCTATTCGGGAAGTTATTAAAAATAAATCTCTAATTTTAAAATTTCCTGAGAGAGTAAAAATACTGGTGTTTACTTTAAACAAGTTCTACTATTATTATAACAAATAATAGTAGAACTTGTAATTCGAAATATTAGATTTTAATGGAAAAATCCGCCAAATGCTTCCTATCCAACGTCATTAATTATATCAGGAATATCCATTTGGCCCGGAGCGGATACTAAATACTTTTCTTTTCGTTTGTACTCATTACAAGTTTTAAATCTGTTCATTTTCTATATTTTAAAATTAGACAAATAGTTGTTGGCTCAAATATAAAAAATATTGACAAAAGTTTTCTAATTTAACTTCGAAACCCTGCTTACATTTTTATTACTTTAGCATAAAATAGAACCCTCCTGTAGTAAAAAATAGCATTTATATAACTTATATTCGCAAAAGATTTCTGTTTAATAAATAAAAAACCAGGCATGGAAACTACAAAAGAAAAAATATTTACAACAGCATATAAGCTATTTGCTTCTTTACCATACAATGAAGTTACTTACGATCTACTGGTAAAAGAAACCGGTTTTGCGAGAGGAACTATCATTTACCATGCCAAATCGAAAAAAGCACTATTCTTAAAAGTGTTTGAAGAATTTGTACTTAAAGAGTCTTCTTCGGCCGTAATTGAGGTGCCTGAGATATGGAGTTTCAAAGAATTTATTAAGTACCGGATTAATACTTTATTTCAGGAAAAAAAGAAATATGCTTCCAAAGGATTTAAAAACCTAAACATCACCAAATTCAACATAGAAATAAAAGCTTATCATTATTGTGAACAATTCAAAAAATCAGCCAGACAATGGCTTAGCTCAGAAACTGACTTATGGCAGATGGTGATTGAAACAGCTATAAAAAGAAAAGAACTTAAAGCAGACATCAATACAAAACTTATGGCTACTATGTTTATACATATTTATATGGGAGCTTCATTTGCCGGTATCAGTAATTCTACCGGGTATGACATAGTACAATTAAGAAAAGAATTTATGGCACTATATAATCTTATTAAAGTATGATATTTGTACTGGTTGTACCAAAAGAGCAAAAATAAAACTTGAATTTAAAACAATAAAAAACATACAAATATATTAAATAATACACTGTATATCAATAATATAAACCCCATCAATCAGTTAATCATCCAATATTACATACAAAAAACAATTTTAATAAAAATATATAAATATGTTAAAACATCAAGAAAACCATTCCATATAATCTGTTTTGAACATATAATTTCTATGTTTGTAATATCACACAGAGTAAATGGTTTGATATCCATTCTAACTGAAAAATATTACCGGCACTTCAACCCTTCCTTCGTTATATGTTCTCCATTGTTCTATAATGAAAAGCGTCTTAAAATTAGACAAATAGTTGTTACAGGGGGTGTGAAGTCCGGTTTTATGCGGAAGCACCGAAAGATATGTCTACATTTTGTGTTTGTTACTTTCCCATCTAAAGAAATTTATTTCCTTTTAGTAAATTATACTTTCAATGCTGCCTGAACTTTTATAGCCGCAGCATGTTTTTTCATTAAATCAATTTTTAAATCAAAAAGTATGCAATGGGAAGGAAGAAGAGGAAGTACAAATATTAACGACCGGCGTGGACAAAGTGGTGGCTTAGGAACACGCGGAGGTTGTACATTAGGTGGTGGCATAGGAACGCTCATCCTCGTATTGGTATTCTGGTTGATGGGCGGAAACCCGTTACAACTGATCGGAATGCTGGAAGGGGGCGGCCCGGTATCGGGTGTACAGAATACCCAAACCTATGTACCATCGGCTCAGGAAGATTCACTGGCGCAGTTTGTATCGGTAGTACTGGCTGACACGGAAGATGTATGGACAGATGTATTTAATGAGATGGGGCGTACTTACCGGAAACCTACCCTGGTACTTTTTACCGGATATACCCGTTCGGCCTGTGGAACGGCACAAAGTGCAACCGGGCCTTTTTATTGTTCAGAAGATGAACGTATTTATGTAGACCTCTCTTTTTTCAACGAATTAGCCAACCGGTACCGGGCGGGAGGCGACTTTGCGTATGCGTATGTACTTGCGCATGAGGTAGGGCATCATGTACAGGAATTTCTGGGTACGCTCGACCAGGTACATACCCAGATGGCCCGTACCGACCAGCGGAATGCGAACCGGTTGTCAGTAGCATTGGAGTTACAGGCCGACTTTTATGCCGGAGTATGGGCAAACCTTACGGAAACCAAATTCCAGAGTTTAGATCCCGGTGACATACAGGAAGCGCTGACAGCCGCCTCGGCTATCGGTGACGACCGGCTACAGGAGCAAGCCCAGGGTTATACCGTTTCCGATTCGTTTACACACGGAACTTCCCAGCAACGGTATACCTGGTTCTATAAAGGATATACCACAGGAGATATTACACAGGGAGATACATTCAATTAATTCATTTCATTAAAACACGGAGACACAGAGAATTTATTCAGATCAATAAAAAAACCTGTGTCTCCGTGTTCAAATATTATTTACCCACCTCTGCATTCTTTTGTTGCATTAAATAGCGGCGGGCATTGGTAGGAAAGAGTTCCAGTAGCAGGAGCTCTTTTTCATTTTCCGCCAGTTTATCGGCAGAGCCTTCCAGGTCGGGATTCTCCTGAAAAAGGTATTCGGAAGCATCATATCCCTGCTCTTCACGCGAGCCGGTTATCTGCTGGCGGAATTCGGGATCAACAGGTACAGGGGTTTTCCCATACTCGCCTCTTACCAATGAGATATAAGGAGAGATAGGTTTTGAATATAAAGGCCTGCCTTCCGCTTCATCCTGTGCACAGGCCATGGCCTGCCCGGCTATAATCTGGCTTACGGGAGTTACCAAAGGAGGCAATCCGGCATCCATCCGCACCCGTGGGATTAGCTTCATGGCCTCATCCAATAAATCTTCCCGGCCGGTGCGTTTCAGTTGTTTACGCAATTCGGCATACAGCACACCGGGTATCTCGGCTTTATTGAGTAGTTCATCGGGCTCAGGAAAATCAAAGAAACTTTCAATAGCACGGCAGTATAAGATCAGGTCGTCTTCTTTATCTTTCCTGGCAGCCGTGATGGCATCATTGAAGAAGCGGTCGATCTCAGCCGGCAACCGGTCTTCCAGCGGATTAAAAGCTTTGGGCAACTTCCCCACAGTATCGTATACCGACAATTCCCGGTGCATGGTAAAAAGATGTTCATTTATTGCCTGGATAGCTTCCATATTTAGTTCCAGCTCAATACCCATCTTCTTACAAAGGATGTAAACCAGTTCAATAGCCGGTGCACCCGGACCTCCTGCAAAATACCAGATATTGGTATCAATCCCATCTACTCCATTTACAATAGCCGAAAGGGTGGAAGCCAATCCATAGCCTGGCGTGGAATGGGTATGGAAATGAACGGGAACTTTCAGGTGTTTTTTAAACAAAGTAACCAGCCGGGCTACCCGGGAAGGAAGGATCAGGCCACTCATATCTTTGATGGTAACCATATCGGTGCCCAGTCCAACCATCTGGGTGGCTTTATCCAGAAAATAACTGTCGGTAAAGACCGGTTTATGCAGATGTGCTCCATGCAAGGCTGCCATGATGCGTTCTACCGGTGAATGGGCCGGGTCGGTAGCATAACAAACAGCACAATCGGCAGCACCACCATATTTTTTTTACATATTTAACCGTGGTTTTCAGGTTATCCACATCATTGAGTGCATCGAAGACACGCATAATATCTACTCCGGAGTGAATGGCATTCCGGCAGAAGCCCTCGATCAGTTTTTCCGGGTAAGGATTATGGCCAAACAGGTTACGTCCGCGCGATAAGGCAGCGATCTGGGTCTGGTTACCTACTACCTCTTTGATCTTTTCCAGCCTGTCCCAGGGGTTTTCATTCAGGTAACGCATAATCAGGTCGGGCACATCCCCTCCCCATACCTCCATCGCATAAAAGCCGGCTTCCCGGTAAAGAGGTAATATACGGTCTATCTGTTCCTGTGTCATACGGGTTGAAAACAGGGCTTGTTGCCCATCACGGAGAGTCAAATCATGAACCATTAATTTCTGCGCCATAACTAAAAACTATTTTGCTTTGAAAAGTCACACTTCTTCTGTTATTATCATAACAATATGTTGTTTTTTTTGGTGGTGCAGATTAGGTTAAAAATAGCAAGGAGACGAGCTGCCGGAAACGAAAAAGTAGGGAGTTATTGTACAAGAAGCTGACAGTCAACCAGAAGATTTTTTCTTCCGCAAGAGAGTCCTGACCCGGCTGAAGGAAAGATAAAAAAGTTTATAACTTTCCCGGGTGTTGCATCAACAATAAATTCTACATTTATATCGTTTAAATCTGAAAGTAATGGATCTGAAAACGAAACAACCCTGGTTACTGCTGCTTATACTTTATATAGGCGTATTCTCTTCATGTAGAAGTAAGCAGCAGGTACGGTTACCTGCTAATTTCAAGGGGCCTAATGAACTTTCACGGCTGTATGGTGTCAGGATCATGCCCGGGGATAATATATTCCTTTATAATGAGGGAGCTAAATGGCTGGGTACCCCACACCGGATGGGCGGTACTACACGGAAGGGGGTAGATTGTTCGGGACTGGTGACGAACATATACCGGGAAGTATATGGAAAACAGTTAGCACGCTCGTCGGCCGATATGTTAAAACATAATTGCAGGAAAGTAGGACGAAGCCGGCTCAAAGAGGGCGACCTGGTATTTTTCCAGACAGGAGGCGGGCGTAAGAAAACGCCTAACCATGTGGGAATCTACCTGAAGAACGGAAAATTTCTCCATGCCAGCACTTCTAAAGGGGTAATGGTAAGTAACCTGAGTGAGCCTTATTATATACGCACTTTCATTACAGGGGGAAAAGTTAAATAAAAACATAGGATGATGAACCAGACGATCCGGGAACAAATAGAATCGGTACTAAACGATAAACTTGTACAAACACACGCTTTAAGCGGAGGCTGTATTGCCCGGAGTTACCGGATAGATACAGCCACTAAAGGTTCATTCTTTATCAAATACGGAGCCGGTAATACTTTTGAAACAGAGTCTGCTTCCCTGCGCGAGCTGGCCAAACCAAAGGCCATACAGGTTTCACAGGTAATTCATGCGGAAAAAGCCCTCCTTCTCCTGGAATACATTCCTGCCGGGAATAAAAAGAAAGATTTTTTCAGTGACTTCGGACGCAGGCTGGCCCGGTTGCACCGGTACACTGCTCCTTCATTTGGTTTTTATGAGGATAATTACATTGGTACTACTCCACAGATAAACATTCCAACCGGTGAAGAGGCTACCAATTGGAGTACTTTCTATTTTAATAAACGGTTGTTGTTCCAATACCGACTGGCAATAGCAAACGGGCTAGCTACTGCTCGTTTAAAAGAGGGGATGAAAAGCCTGGAAAAGAATATATCGTCTATACTGTCTGGCAGTGAGGAGCCTCCTACCCTTTTGCATGGTGACTTGTGGGCCGGTAATTACATGTGCAATCAGGAGGGCGACCCGGTGCTGATCGATCCGGCCGTTTATTACGGGCACCGGGAGGCTGATCTGGCCATGACACAGTTATTCGGTGGCTTTTCCCCTGCATTTTACCAGGCCTATCAGGTGGAATATCCTTTACTACCGGGATGGGAACAACGGCAAAACCTATATAAATTATATCATATCCTGAACCATCTGAATATGTTTGGGCAGGGCTACCTGCATGAAGCTGAACAATTAATCTCTTCTTACCTGTAACAAGAAGACAAGAAAATAGCTCCCGGAAGTAAACCGGAAGCTATTTTCTTTTATTTTACCAGTATATTTTCTTAGATATGATCAGGGTCTTTATCCCAATCCTGTCTGCTTACCTCGAAGGTTACATTTTCATCATATACTTTGATCTTAAAGTTATAGTGAACTTCCTCTTCAAACACAATGATTGCATCCGGTATATAAGTATGTACTCTGTCGCCAATTGTAACACGTATCAATTCCTGGTGTGCAGGGAATTGTTGCGGAACAATCAGGGCAGCCCCGTCGGTCAGTTCTTTATCTGTAGATCCGCTGATACCATATGCCTGGATGGTAGAAGTAGACTGGTTATCTACAGTAGTGAGGTCACCGGTTGTAATATCGATCTGAGTTGTTGTAGCTACATTCAAAATATCGATAGAAGAGAGTCCGGAAAGATTGCGGTCGCCCTCCTGCAGGATCTTGAATGTAATTTTACTTAACTTATGATGGAAGATCAGTTCCACTTTATCGTGGGTTCTGCTTACATCTTTTTTTTATCCGAATACAATAAGTGTGATTCATAGAAATTGCTGGCCTCCCGCTGGTCGGTCTTAACCGTAAAGGTCATTAAAGACCCCAGTGTGTTGGTAGACGCATAAGGATGCACAGCATAAAAATCAAACTTCTCTGTAAAGAGTGGGTAATAGATAGTACCTTCTCCCTGATGAGAATAGGAAAAATCGCCATCACCGTCGGCTGTTAACCTTACATTATCGTAAGCCGGGTTGGCTACGTCATCCTTCACTGTTACAAATAAACTTACTGTTTGGCCCTGGACGATCTGTCTATTTTGGGTTTTACCAGCTTTTGAGTCGATATTTATCTGGCTCTTTACCCGGATAGGGATTAACTCGTCCTTATCATCGTCGTCATTACAAGCTGTTATTACAGCACCTAACATCAATAAACCTAAAATCTTTTTCATATTTGACTTCATATTATAACTGTTTTTTACATAACAATATGAAATCGGATAAGCTGCAAAAGGGTATGTTAATTCAGTCAGGTGCTTTATGGACCGTGCTTGTTTCCAGCATTTTAACCTGGGGAAATATTGAGGTATCATTTTTATACATTGTTCTTTGATACGGCTTCTCCGCTCCTGTTTATTTAATCCCGGCGGGAATCTACTCGGTAGTCCAAAACGCAAGGAAACTGCCCTGTCGTGTTTAGAGGATTTACAGGAATATAATAATTAAATAACAACACCTTATCTGTTCCCCGCGCAGGCGGGGACCGCATTAGAACAGACCGTATTTCCTGTTTTTACTATTAAACCAGCCAGTTCCGGTGCGATTGGCTAAGGTCGGCCTACGGTTCCCGCCTGCGCGGCGGGGAACTAAGGCTTTTTATTTTTATCGTTTAGATTTGGATAATAAATCCCTTTCCGGGATAAGAGAAGGAATAATCCTGGCAAATAATAACCATAATAAAAGCACCCTCAATTGTTTTTCCCAACCGATCAGGATAAATATTTGTTTCCTCTACGTATCTCATAGTATCCATATAAAAAATACTTATGGAATTTGTAATTATTGTAGTCCTGATCCTGTTCAACGGTATCTTATCAATGTCGGAAATAGCCCTGGTATCTTCGTGGAAAAGCCGTTTGCAGGTAGAAGCGAAAAAAGGGAGTACTCCTGCCGGGCGGGTGCTTAAGCTGGCTAACCAACCTGATAAATTTCTGTCCACCATCCAGATTGGTATCACACTGATAGGGATTCTTACCGGACTTTATTCAGGCCAGGTGTTTGCCGATAAACTCCAGGTAGTTTTAGCACATATAAGGTAGCTGGAACCGTATGCGCATGTGGTTGCCAAGGTTCTTATCGTATTTGTAGTTACCTATTTTACGCTGGTATTCGGCGAGTTAGTACCCAAACGGATAGGAATGAGCAATCCGGAAAAGATTGCGATGCTTATGGCACGTCCCATGAACTTGCTTTCCCGCCTGGCTTCGCCTTTTGTATGGTTGCTTTCCCTATCTACCCGTTTTATCCTGAGGGTACTTGGCATAAAGCGCTCCGGGAATAATAAGGTTACGGAAGAAGAAATCAAAGCGGTTATCAGGGAAGGATTGAATGACGGCGAGATACAGGAGGTGGAACAGGCATTGGCAGAAAGGGTATTCAACCTGGGCGACTGGAATATCAGTTCCTTAATGACCCACCGGAGTGAGCTGGTATGGCTGGACATACATGATAATCCCCATGCCATCCGCAAAAAGGTAAAGGAACATCTTTTTAATGTATATCCGGTAGCCGATTAATGTATATCCGGTAGCCGACGGGCAACTGGATAATATAGCCGGAACAGTCTCTTTAAAAGACCTGTTTGCACAAATAAATACATCCGGGTTTTCTTTGCAGCAGGTGATCCATCCACCCCAGTATATGCCGGCCAATCAAAGTGTATATACAACTCTGGAGCAATTCAAAGTGGCACAGGTAAGAACAGGATTGGTAATTGATGAGTTTGGTACCCTGCAAGGACTTGTTACCTTAAAGGATATTATGGAAGGATTGATCGGACAGGTTACGGAAGCGGGTGAAGAAAAAGAGATTATCCACCGTCCCGACGGTTCGTGGCTGGTAGACGGGCAGATATCGTTTTACAACTTCCTCGAATATTTTGAGATGGATGAGTTTTACAACGATTACGAATATAATACCTTAAGCGGGCTTCTACTGGAACTGTTCCAACATATCCCCCACACCGGCGAGCGCATGGAATGGATGGGGTTTGAGATGGAGATTGTAGATATGGACGGCGCCCGTATCGACAAAATATTGGCAAAAAGAAACTAATTCCGGTGGATTTACCGGAACTGCGACCGTTCCCAGCGGTATACTTTAGGCTCTTCCTTTACGTAAGGTTTTACCAGCTCCCGGTCTTCCCGGCTCAGGTAAAGCGGTGTAGTATACATAGCTGTTAAAGTTATATCGTCAGGGCTCAGCGTATATTTAACCAGCTCCATATCCAGGCGGCTGACAGCATCTTTGTACCGGTCTGAACCGGTATCTGCCTCTTCCCGTAAAAACCAGGAAACAGGTTCGGGCCGGAACAGTTCGTTGACCGGTAATGGTTGCCAGGTAGTAGTATAGAAAGATACCTGGCTATCAGCTACAGGCCCTTCTACCGTAGATACCACACAAATGATCTGCGAGTTGTTTACCAAAGGAAGCAGCTTCATTTCCAGCGTACTACGTTCGGAGGTCTGCAAGAGCAGGTAATCGCCGGTTAATTGCTTTAAAGTGGAATAACCTTCCATCGTATTTTGCAGGCGTGCTTCTTTGCCTGTATTATATAATTCCACCAGGTCTTTCCGCCAGGTCGATTCAAGAAAAGGGAGCTGCCGGTCGGGCATAGCAATAAAGAAAGAGGCCATATCTTGCGCCCAGGCAGCCGAGATGGTGATCGAAAGAAATATAATAAGAATCCAGTGTTTCATTTGAAGTATACTTTTATTTTGTGCCCAAATATAGAAATATCATTCCTAATAATACGAGAAACAGGTCGATTGCTTTGCTCTTTAAGTTTTTTTCATGGAAAAAGAGTGCACCTGCCATAAATGTAACCAATACATTGCTACGCCGGATCATGGATACGATCGAGATCATCGAATCGGGGAAGCTGAGTGCATAGAAGTAAATCCAGTCGGCCGCTACCAGAAAAACCGAGATAAAGACAATATTCCAATGCCATACAAACGGAGTCGTATGCTTCCGGCGGGGATACCACAGGAACAACAGGATAACCAACATAATGAGGCATTGGTATACATTGAACCAGACCTGTACGGTCATTACATCCAGCCCCTTCATCAGGTGTTTATCATAGAGGCCGCTCATAGCCCCGGTGATTACAGAAAGTATAGTAAAGAAGATCCATTTATTATGGGTAAAACGGATACCTTCCTTTTTCCCGGAGGTAGAAAGCAGATAAAAAGAGGCAATAGAGAGTAATATGCCTATCCATTAGAACAGGTTCAGCCGCTCGCCGAATAGCAACATAGCACCCAACAAGGTCAACACAGGCTGGGTAGCTTTGATAGGGCCTGTAATGGTTAGCGGCAGATGCTTAATAGCAAAATAGCCGAATAGCCAGGATGATAATACGATAACAGCTTTGATAAGTACAGCCAGATGGGTTACCAGCGGCACTTTAGGGACGAAGACCATCGTTCCGTCAAGTACCGGCGTATAAAAAGAGAGCAGTATAAACGGCAGGAAGATCAGGCTGCTGATAAATGTATTAAAAAACAGGACGGGTATAACGGCATTGCCCTGCAGGGAGATTTTTTTATTTACATCGTAACATCCCAGCAGGAAGGCTGAAACGAAGGCAAATGTTACCCACATATTAATTGGTTATTACATTAAATATCTCTCCGGGATAGGTTACATCTTCCAGGAACAGGGCATGTCCCGGTACGGATGTCCCGGCCTGGCAACGGTCTTTGGCCTCAATTACCCGGCGCACTCCTTCTATGGTAAGTTTGCCACGCCCTACCTCCAATAAAGTACCCACGATGGCACGTACCATATTCCTTAAAAAGCGGTCGGCACGGATCGTAAAGACCCATACATGGCCTTGCTGCTCCCATATAGCCTGGGTAATCCGGCAGTTATTAGTCTTGACATCCGTATGCAATTTACTGAAACTGGTAAAGTCGGTGTATTCGAATAATACCTTGCACGCCTGGTTCATAGCTTCAAAATTGAGCTGGCCGGGTATCTTACAGACAAATTCATGGTTGAAAGGATCTTTCCGGGTGGTGATATAGTATTTATACATCCGGCTGGTCGCATCAAAACGGGCATGAGCACCGGGCCTGACCGGAACGATACGGTTTATAGCAATGTCTTTTGGTAATACCCGGTTCAGTTTCTCTGCCAGGAAAGTCAGATCAGCAAGCGGTTCTTCCCAATCAAAATGGGCAACCATGGTACGGGCATGTACACCTGCATCCGTACGGCCCGCACCCACAACAGGCACAGGTTTGCGCAACAAGGTAGCCAATGCCTCCTCCAATGCCTGCTGTACAGTCATACCGTTAGGCTGTACCTGCCAGCCATTATAATTTCCCCCGTTATATGCCAGATAGATAAAATAGCGGTTCACGTATGAAGTTTTTAAACATTCGTTTGTTTCGGGGTACAAAGTTAGCAGAATTCTCCCTACAAGGTTGCCGATGCATACAAAAAGCGTAATTTTGCAGGCTGAAACTATCCAATAAATTTAAATTTGACATGTTTGAATCATTGCTTCACACTTCCTATTTTGCTCTATTCCTGATCGTAGCTTTGGGATTCATGCTGGGAAGAATCCAGATTAAAGGGCTGTCACTTGATGTGTCGGCAGTAATCTTCATTGCACTGTTATTTGGCCATTTCGGAGTCCTTATTCCTAAAGAGCTTGGTAACTTCGGTCTGGTCTTATTCATCTTTACGATTGGAATACAGGCCGGCCCGGGATTTTTCGACTCCTTTAAGTCTAACGGGAAAACATTAATTATATTAGCTTTATTAATTGTCGGATCGGCCAGCCTGACAGGTATTATTTTCAAATATGTTTTAGATATTGATACGGCAAGTATTGTCGGATTAATAGCAGGCGCCTTAACCAGTACACCGGGTCTGGCTGTGGCGATCGATACGACCCAGTCGTCGGCAGCATCCATAGCGTATGGTATTGCCTATCCTTTCGGGGTGATTGGTGTTATCTTATTTATTAAACTGTTGCCTAAAGCATTGCGTAAAAATATGGCAACCGAATCCAGGTTGCTGGAAGATAGCCGGAAAAGTAAATATCCTTCGCTGCATGCAGTGACTTTCCGTATCACCAATGCTAATATTTTTAATAAAACCCTGGCGCAGCTACAGATCAGGAATATGACCGGGGCAGTAATCTCACGTATCAGGCATAACGACATAACTTCGGTGCCTACCGGTACAACCCTGCTGCATGAGGGTGATTATATTAAAGCGGTGGGTAATGACAAATCGCTGGAACAACTGGAATTACTGGTAGGCGAACGGGCAGATACCGACCTCCCACTGGCCGGTACCCAGGAGTTGCAATCACTGCTACTTACGAACAAAGAAGTGATTAATAAAAGCTTAGGATACCTTAACCTACAGGGGAATTTTGGTTGTACGGTAACCCGGGTACGCCGTAGTGGTATCGATTTACCGGCAGAACCCGATTTGGTATTGAAATTCGGTGACAAGTTGTTAGTTGCCGGCGAGAAAGACAACCTGGCTGAACTTGGCCGCCTTTTCGGAAACGACGAAAAGAAGTTGTCGGATACGGATTTCTTTCCTATCGCTATGGGTATCATATTAGGTGTATTGTTCGGGAAGCTGAATATCTCTTTCTCCGATTCATTCTCTTTTTCCCCGGGACTGACCGGTGGTATCCTGATGGTAGCGCTTATATTAAGTGCAATTGGTAAAACAGGCCCTATTATCTGGTCGATGTCGGGTTCTGCCAACCAGTTATTACGCCAGTTGGGATTATTGTTATTCCTTGCCGAAGTAGGTACATCTGCCGGGGTTAACCTGGTTTCTACTTTCCAGGAAAGTGGCTGGACGTTGTTCCTGGTTGGGATGGCTATTACGGTTGTATCCATGATAATGGCCATGACATTCGGTTATTTTATTTTCAAGATCAATATCCTTGACCTGTTGGGTGCGATTGCCGGAGGTATGACCAGTACGCCGGGGCTGGCAGCCGCCGATTCGATGAGCGACAGTTCAGCACCCAGTATTGCCTATGCAACCGTATATCCGATAGCCATGGTATTCCTGATCCTGTTCATTCAGTTTATAGCCAAACTTGTTATCTGATAGTATACGTTTATAGCAAAAGGCATTACCCAAAAAATAGAAGTAGTTCTCAGGCTTACCCGCAGGGCTGTTAAATACTCTTCCCTTAGTCCTACAAGGACGGTATATCCTAGCCCGGTACGCAGTGCCGGGTGGTTGATATGGATCTTTTTTGAGTGCTGTAAGCACGGCATAAAATATACATAAGATCAGATTTTTATTATGTCGTGCTTATAGCACTCCCACATTATTATATTCCTAACTACCCAGGGCTGGTGCCCAGTGATGGTCGAAAGATTTATTAAAAACCTAAATATCTATAAAATAAAACATTACCAGTTCCCCGCGCAAGCGGGGACCGCAGAGGAAGGGACGGTTTTCGTACTACTAAATAGTTGAAACTGCCGGTTCTCATGCGATCCCCGCCTGCGCGGGGAACCAGGTCTTTTTATTCTTGTTTTTATATGATTGAAAATCAAATATCTACTTCTAGGATAAATCTTCTGACCATGACTGGGCTGGTGCCCTGGGCTAGGATACGACGTCCTTGCAGGACTAAAGATAAGAGAATTTAACAGTACTGCGGGTAATACCCGGGGCATGGCTTACCATTTATAATTTTACCCAGGAAGAAGCAGGCGTTTCGGACACGCTCTTTTTTCCGATATCTCCCCCTACGATTGTTCAAACTCTTCTTCCTGTGGTATAACCTGTTCGTCTTTCATTAACTGGCGGATCCTGGATTTTTCGCCCGTGATCCAGATCAGGTCCCCCAATTCAAATGTAGAGCTATTGTCAGGAACAAAGAGGGTATTGTCGCGCTCTATGGCAACAATGAGGCAATTGTATTTTTCCCCTATCTCCGATTTGAATATACTTACGCCTAATAAAGGAAAGGTCTCATCTATAGTAAATGAAAGCAATGTAATATCCTGGTTAGGGGTTTGGGCAGCTTCCCGTTTACGCGATTCCAGCTTTTCCTGGAACGCCTGTATCTAGGCATCGGTACCTACTACCACGATCTTATCCTGCGGATACAAACGTTCGGAGCCATCGGGGATATACAACCGGAATTCCTCCCTGATAATCTTTACAATACTTACGCCATAATCTTTGCGGAAAGATAATTCAGCCAGCGATTTGCCTACACATAGCGATTCGGGGTATACGGTAACCGTAGCCAGGTGGATATCCTTATCATTGAGCATGGTATTGAAGCTGGCTTTGAGCGGATGGCGCCTTTTCTCAGCCTCTTCACGGGTATTCAGGTTGGTCAGGAAGCGTTCTTCCAGTTTCGAATATTGGCTCAGGTCTCTTCTGAATACCAGGAATAAGGCCAATATGGCAATAGTCAGTACCGTACCCAATCCCTCTTTAAAGCTAAAGAAGGTATATAACACAATGGAGATAAAAAAGATCGCCACAAACACCCTTAACAACACCAGGGGAACCAGGCGCCCCCTGTTATGCTTATTGTCATTCCACAGTTCCATAAAGAGTGCCTGTGAATTATTTTTATTAGACATCAGGGCGATGAGGAAGGGTGCCATAAGCAACAGCGTAAGGATACACACCACAATATTCAGCCAGGATTGCATGCCCGGATAGCTTACTTCAATAAAAGGATATAATACCCTGGTAGATAACAGGTAAATAGCTGTTAACAATACGATATAGACCAACAATCGGGCAAAATAGTTTTTTAATAATTTCTTCCATTCACTTTCGTGGTTAATGGTACGCGAACCCGAAGCATATTTATCTAAAGCCACCCGGGTCTTTTCCGGAAGTACCCGGTAAAGCCAGGCTGAAAAAGGTACGGCCAGCCGGATAAAATAGGGAGTGGTAAAAGTGGTTATAACGGATACTGCCACAATAATCGGATAAACAAAATCGTCTAATACATTCAGTGATACCCCCAGGGAAGCAATAATAAAGGCAAATTCCCCGATCTGTGCCAGGCTAAATCCTGATTTCACAGAAGTGGTAAGCGATTGTCCGGAAAGCAATACGCTACTGGTAGAAAAAATGGCTTTTCCCACAATCGTAACCAGGGTTATAATTAATATCGGGCCAGCATACTGTCCTACTATCGCCGGATCAACCAACATACCAACCGATACAAAGAAAATAGCACCAAACAGGTCTTTTACCGGTTTGATAATATGCTCTATATGCTCGGCCTCTACTGTTTCCGCCAGAATGGAACCCATGATGAAAGCACCTAAAGCAGCCGAGAAACCGGTTTTGGTAGCTAATACCACCATACCCAGACACATTCCCAGCGCGATGATGAGCAGGGTTTCATCATTCATTAATCTTTTTACCTTTTTAAGGAAAACAGGAATAATAAAGATACCGATCAGGAACCATAGGATCAGGAAGAATACGACTTTCAGGATACTGCCGATCAGCTCTTCACCGGCAAATTGCTGGCTTACTGCCATAGTAGATAGTAAGACCATCATTAAAATGGCAACCAGGTCTTCTACAACCAATGTCCCGAATACGATACCGGTAAATTTCTGGTTCCGCAATCCCAGATCGTCGAAGGCTTTGATAATAATCGTGGTGGAAGACATAGAGAGCATCCCTCCCAGGAAAATCGAATCCATCGCAGACCATCCAAGCATCGTTCCCACCCAGTAACCGACAAACAGCATGGTTGCCACTTCGGTTATGGCGGTTATAAAAGCCGTAGAGCCTACATTCATCAGTTTCTTAGAACTAAACTCAAGCCCGAGGGCAAATAACAAGAAGATCACCCCTATTTCCGCCCATATATTTATATTCTCAAGGTCGAGCACCGAAGGGAAAATCTTAATATAGGGGCCAGCCAGCAAACCTGCGACAATGTACCCTAACACCAAAGGTTGCTTTAACCATTTGAAGATAAGCGTTATTATTCCGGCAAAAATAAGTATTAAAGCAAGATCGGTAATTAATTCAGGTAAATGCGACATAAATCAATTGCGGTTATTAGTTTACTTATTAACAAGTTTATCCTGTATTTTATCCCATAAAGGTAGGATAAAATACAGAACAGGTTTATTTTTTACAGGTAAATTGCTACGGAGCGCTTTTTACCAGGTGACCATTTCCGGGCCGATACCCACCTCTTTGACCACAGCACCGATTTCTTTTTCTTTATAAAGATAGCCCCGGTACATACCGGTACTGTTGAATGGCAGGGCAATAGTACCCTCTTTATCAACAGCTATCAATCCGCCATTTCCGGCATCGGCATTCAGTATGGTATTAATATTCAGTATGGTATTAATAATGTAATCGGATGCCACCGGTAAGGGTTCATTGAGGTATTTCATACGTGCCGATACGTTAAAGGCAACTGCATGACGTATAAAATATTCACCGTGCCCGGTACAGGAAATGGCACATGTTTCATTGTCGGCATAGGTACCTGCGCCGATCACAGGTGCATTCCCTATCCTACCCCATTTTTTCTTAAACATACCTCCGGTACTGGTTCCGGCAGTCAGGTTTCCATAGAAGTCGAGCACCACGCAACCTACGGTTCCGTTCTTTTTGCTTTCCAGCTTTAGCTTTTCCACCCACTCCATGGTACGGGGTGAAATGAAATAGCTGTTCTCTACAATCTCCAGCCCCTGTCCGGCTGCAAAGTCGTCGGCACCCGGGCCGCTCAGCATCACATGCTCGGTATTTGTTTTAACAGCATAGGCCGCATTAATCGGGTTTTTGACGGTTTTCACTCCGGCTACAGCTCCGGCAGTCAGGTCTTTCCCTTCCATAATGGCTGCATCGAGCTCAAATGTTCCGTCGAAGGTACAGGTTGCGCCTTTACCAGCATTAAACAGCGGGTTGTCTTCAAGGTAATTGACTACGGCCATTACCACCTGGGGACCTTCCACACCGACAGCCAGCAGGTCATACCCAATTACCAGGGCTGAATCGAGGGCGGCATAATACAATCGGGCACGCTCCGGATTCTTTTCCGGGTTTTCTATTGTCCCGGCACCTCCGTGTATGGCAATAGCAAACTCACGGGTTTGGGCAGAGACAATAGTTGCCGTACCCAACAGCACGGCAACTAGTATATTTCTGAATCTCTTCATAGATAGTATTTAATATTTAGCTTATTCAATTAGTTATACCAAACGGGGCCGGGCTGTGCTCCCATCTCAAACTCAACCGTTGCCTCACTCATAATCTGCTCGTGGGTAAGGTAGCTTTTTGTATAGGGTTCGCCATTCACTTTAACCCCCTGGATATATTTGTTGGTACGGCTGGCACCCGGCGCAAGACCGTGAATACCTTGCCGTTTTCCAGGTTCATTTTTACTTCCGGGAACAGCGGCGAGCCTATTTCGTATTTGCCACTTACCGGATCAACCGGATAGAATCTCATAGAACTAAAGATATACCATGCCGACATCTGGCCGCAGTCTTCATTTCCGCAGATACCCGCCGGATTGTTCAGGTAAAGTTCGTTCAATACCTGCGATACATGTTCCTGGGTTTTCCAGGGCTGGTCTACTGCATTATACAGGTAGATCACATGGTGGCTGGGTTCATTGCCATGTGCATACTGGCCGATCATACCGGTACTGAAGATAGGTAACTCTTCGGCTGAATGGGGGTTATAGGTGAACATACTGTCCAGTTTCTCTGCAAATCTATCCTTACCACCGGTCAGTGCGACCAGTGCAGGGATATCCTGCGGAACATACCAGAAGTATTGCCATCCGTTGCTTTCGGTAATATGCTCGGTGTAATCTTTGGCATCAAAACCTTTGATAAAGTTACCTTTATCATCGCGGGGCTGCATAAAAGAGGTTTCCGGGTTATACACATTTTCAAAGAAGCGTGAACGTTTGAAGAATTCGTCGGCAATCGCTGTTTTACCCATCTTTTGTGCCATCAGGGCAATGCAGTAGTCGTCAAACGCATATTCCAGGGTTTTCGATACCGATTCTTCTTCCTTATTATACGGTACGTATCCAAGTTGTTTGCACAAACCAATCGCACGGTAGTCGTCGATATTGGCCGTTGTTACACACGCTTCGAGGGCTTTTTCCGCATCAAAATTGCCAATGCCTTTCAAGTAAGCGTCTACAATTACCGGAACAGAGTGATACCCGATCATCATATCTGTTTCGCTGGCATAGAAGTTCCATACAGGCAGCCGTCCGTTCTGTTCGTAGAAGGCCAGGAACGATTTTACCATATCGTTGGTACGCTCCGGTTATGTATAGGTAAACAAGGGATGTGCAGCCCGGTAGGTATCCCACAGCGAGAAGGTGGAATAGTTTACCCAGCCATCTGCCTTGTATACTTTCTTATCCGGACCGTAATACGAACCATCTACATCATCATAAATCGTTGGGGCGATCATGGAATGGTACATAGCAGTGTAGAAGTTAAACAGATTATCTGTATTGTCGCTTGTTACTTCAATGCGCGAAAGTTCTTTGTTCCACTGGGCTTTGGTTTGTGCATAACAACGGTCGAAGTCATTTTTCGGCACTTCAGTTTTCAGGTTCAATGCAGCTCCGTCCATGCTTACTCCCGAGATACCGGTATTGACCAGGATCTGTTCACCATCAGTAGTTGAGAAGTCGAAACGGGCGATATAGGCTGTACCTATGCGCTCACCTTTGAGGGTAATAGCCGTTGTATCCAGCTCATATCCTGTAAAAGGTTTGGAGAAACGGGTATGGAAATACACTTTCTGGTCGCGTGCCCAACCTTCCGAGAAGCGGTAGCCACGGATGGTATGGTCGTCGACTACTTCAATATAAGAATCGTTGGTAAAGTCCCAGTTCATCGCTTTCTTCAAATCCAGGAATACGGAAGCATCCGCCTGTGGGAAGGTATACCGCTGGATACCGCAACGTTCGGTTGCCGTAAGTTCGACATTGATATTATAATCTGTCAGGAATACCTGGTAATAGCCGGCGGTAGCTGTCTCCCGGTCATGCGAAAACATCGAGTGGATACCTAGCGGAGCCGGAGCCTCTTTGTAAGGATGGGTTACCGGCATAAAAGAGATATCATACAGGTCGCCCGCTCCCGTACCCGAAAGGTGGGTATGGCTAAACCCTGCAATAGTAGAGTCGGGATAATAATAGCCAGAAATATGGTCCCATCCGGGCAAACCATTGTCGGGGCTGAGCTGTACCATACCAAAAGGAGCTTGTGCACCCGGGTAGGTATTACCGGTAAAATCGGTACCGATCAGTGTGTTTACATACTTTGTGTAATCCTGTTCCTGTTTTTCTACGGGTGTACAGGCAACCACTGCCCCCAACAGTAAGAGTGATAAGTAAGCGTGATTCATGTTCAATTTTTGTTTTGAGTTTAAATACAAAGAGATGCCCAACCCTAAAAATGTGTGTGTGCGTCTCTTTCCTATATTATTAATAATTATTTCGTTATCAAATACCGGTCATCATTTATTCATCTGTTTCATCATCTTCTTCTTTCGGTGCTTTCTTTACGAAAAGCGCACTTAGTTCAAACAGTCCATACAGTGGGAAAAATACAATTCCCAGCGTAAAAGGGTCACCACTTGGTGTAATAAAAGCGGCGGCAACCAATAAACCTACAATCGCATGCCTCCTGTATTTATAGAAAAAGGAGCGGTTTATTAACCCCACTTTTGATAATAGCCACGAAAGTAGTGGCATTTCAAATACAATTCCCATAATAAATACCAGCATCAGGAAGTTATTCATATACGATTCGAGCGATACCTGCTCGGTAATGGCTTCACTTAACTGATAGGTAGCCAGAAAGCGCAGTGTCATAGGAAATACCATAAAGTATCCTACAGAACATCCTATGAAGAACATAATCGTCCCAAACAGGAATACCCACCGTACACTTTTTTTCTCATTCTCATACAGGGCAGGGCTTACAAACTTCCATATTTCCCACATTAAATAGGGGAAAGTAAGTAGGAGAGCCAGCCAGAATGAGGTGGTCATATGGGTAAAAAACTGAGATGCCAGCTTTATATTAAATATATTTACGTGGAAATTCTCGTTACAGAAATCGGGTAAGACCGAAAAATGAGAGCTAATCTTACACAATCCCCGGTACAGGATAAAGTCCGACGTACAAGGAGCCAGTATAACCTTATCAAATAAGGTTGGCATCACAGCAAATCCGGCAATAGTAAAAACAAAGAGCGCTAAAATAGAACGAAACAGAGTCCAACGAAGTTCTTCCAGGTGATCCCAGAATGACATTTCATCTTGTTGCATCTTTCTTATTTCTTATCAGAATCGTCGTCAAGACTAATATCGTCTTCCAGGCCTTTCACTCCGTCTTTAAAGTTTTTCACTCCCTTCCCTATACCTTTCATCAATTCAGGAATCTTTTTACCCCCGAAAAGAAGTAACACAACAATAGCGATAATTACAATTTCGCCAGTTCCTAAATTCCCTAAAAACAGTAATTCATTCATGATATTTAAAATTAATTTTGTCATTACATTGGTTTCTCTTTCGCAAAGATACAATTTGTAATGAATTGTTACGGCACTATTCTAAATTATTACCTTTGCAACGTCTTAAAAAACTAAAATTAGAAATTATCAGCACAATGAAAGCGTACGTATTCCCCGGTCAGGGAGCCCAGTTTGTAGGGATGGGAAAAGAGTTATATGACAATAACCCACTTGCAAAAGAGCTGTTTGAGAAGGCCAACGAAATCCTTGGCTTCCGTATTACGGATCTGATGTTCGCAGGAACCGACGAAGATTTAAAACAAACTAAAGTTACCCAACCGGCTATATTCCTCCACTCTGTTATCCTGGCAAAAACGTTGGGAGATGATTTTAAACCGGAAATGACTGCCGGCCATTCGCTCGGCGAGTTCTCAGCCCTGATTACTGCCGGAGCCTTATCTTTTGAAGATGGATTGACACTGGTTTACAAACGTGCCATGGCTATGCAGAAAGCCTGCGAAGCCAATCCTTCTACGATGGCTGCCGTATTAGGCTTGCCGGATGAAACGGTGGAAGCGATTTGTGCCGGTATTATGGATGAGGTAGTGGTTTGTGCCAATTATAATTGCCCGGGGCAGTTGGTGATCTCCGGTTCGATCAAAGGGATTGACGAGGCCTGCGGGAAGTTAACAGCAGCCGGAGCCAAACGGGCGCTGAAACTGAAGGTAGGTGGTGCTTTCCACTCTCCGCTAATGGAGCCGGCACGTGAAGAGCTGGCAGCGGCGATTGAAGCAACTATGTTTGCCCAACCCATCTGTCCGGTTTACCAGAATGTAAATGCTAAGCCTTCTACTGATCCTGAAACAATCAAGGCTAACCTGATCGCCCAGTTAACCGCTCCGGTGCGCTGGACACAGAGTGTACAAAATATGATAGCAGATGGGGCTACTTCTTTTATTGAACTGGGACCCGGCAACGTGTTACAGGGGTTGGTAAAGAAGATTGACAAAAGCATGGTAACCTGCGGGATGCAGTGATTGTGTACCTTACCCTTACCTATTTCAATATACTAAAAAGGATTATTCCCATGCCAGGCACAGGAATAATCCTTTTTAGTATATTGAAATAGGTATTTTAAGCGGCTCTAAGATCCTTATACCTGACAGGCAGGGATCGGGAAAACAAACAGGTTCAGTTCCCCGCTTTTGAAGTGCCCCAAAAAGTTAGACACAA
>JAJPZJ010000111.1 GCA_021204405.1 Tannerellaceae bacterium
CATATAGGTATATTATAGTTTATTTGTTAATTAAAATACCTATAAATTGTTAATCAATAGTAGAAAGATATTTGTAAGGAACTAACAGAAATAATCTCCTCTTTTTCAGCCTATCAGGATAAAACAAAAGAATTACTCCCTCTGTTATACCTTTTAATGAGGAGAGCGGAAAAAGATACCGCTGCCAGATAGGTAATCCAAAAGTCAGTTATATAACTCAAAACCATATGTTCAGAAAAAAATGCCTCTACCTTTATAAATAAAGAGAGAAAACAACAACTATTCCGAAGTGAGTTGTTTAATATAGATCAGTTAGGAGAATATGCCAAATTGCTGGCCGGTGAACAGCAGGCCGGGCCGGGAACTCCCAATAATTATTTACGTGAACGGTTAGATGAGAATGAGGAAGAGCTTCACCAATACAATACGGAGGTCTTATCTGAAAAGACACCTTGTTATATAACGCCGGCTACAGAGTGGCTGGTGGATAATTTCTATCTGGTTGAGGAACATATCCAGCTGGCGCGTACTCATTTCCCTAAAAGTTATAATAAGGAGATACCCTGCCTGATAACCGGGCTTTATAAAGGGCTGCCCCGAATTTATGCTATTACTGTGGAATATATTTCGCATGTAGATGCCCAGGTGGATGAAGAGTCGCTCCGCACTTTTTTCCAGTCTTATCAGCAGGTAACCCCTTTAAAACTGGGAGAACTATGGGCGATACCTATTATGTTGCGTTTGATATTGATTGAGAATTTGCGTCGTATTACCGTGCAGCTCCGGCAGGATAAAAGAGATCGGGACTTGGCTAATGCTCAGATGGATGCCGTGGAGGAGGTGAATAGTACCAAACCTTCCGACCTGGTAAAAGTTATATCCGGGATGTCTGCCGGTGAGCTTCCTGTGTCGAGTGCATATGTATCGGAATTCTCTAAACGGTTGTCTGCCCATAATACCTCCCTGAAGATCGTTAAGAACTGGTTTGAGCAGCGGCTACAGGAAGAAGGGTTGTCGGGGGAACAATTAATCCACATGGAGAATCAGTATCAGGCAGCCGACCAGGTTTCCGTAAGCCATAGTATAAAAAGCCTGCGCTTTATAAATTCATTGGATTGGAGAGATTTTATTGAGCAGATAAGCCTTGTAGAGCGGATTTTGCGTACCGATCCGGTGCAACTGTATAAGGATATGGATTTTATCTCACGTGACCATTACCGGCATCAGGTAGAAAAACTGGCACAGCAAAGTGAATGTACAGAAGAGGAGGTAGCCAGGCAGAGCATAGACCTGGCCGGTGTAGCCATGAGCCGGGAGGCAGAGAAGAGGCAGACCCATGTAGGTTATTATCTGATAGATGACGGATTGAAGGAATTAACGCAACGGTTAGGTATAAGGAGGTCTGGTATGGCTGCTATTAGAGATTTTTTTAAAACTTATCCGCTGACTTTCTATACGGGTACTATTCTTTTACTGGCTTTGTTGGGTACATGGTTTTTTGTGCATCAGATCAATGCGTCGGCATTGGTTGTAACAGGCAGGACGTTGTTTGTTGTTAGCCTATGTTTTTTTATATTCCTGAGCCAGTTTGCCGTATTCCTGGTAAATTATTTATCTACCTTATTTATTAAACCCGATTTTTTACCAAGGCTTAATTTCTCGGCGAGTATTCCACGGAATTGCCGGACAATCTTTGTAGTACCAGCCATGATCGTGAATAAAGAAACTGTTGATAAACTGGTTTCCGATATGGAACTTCATTACCTGTCTAATCCGGATGCTAATCTATCCTTTGCTTTGTTAACCGATTTTATCGACTCTGGTAATGAGCATGAGGCTATAGATAATGAATTGCTGGAATACAGCCGGATAGAAATAGAAAATCTAAATAAAAATATAATGCCGGGAATGATTCGGTTTTTTACTTGTTTCACCGGCCGCGTCAATGGAATCCGGAAGAGGGGAAATGGATGGGGTATGAACGCAAATGCGGAAAACTGATGGCTTTCAACTCGTTCCTGTTAACCGGTTCTACTGAACCTTTTTCTTTGGTAGTTGGTAATCCGGCCAACCTTACCGATATACGGTATGTGATTACATTAGATGCGGATACCCAGTTGCCTCCATACAGTGCTTATAAGCTGATAGGGAATATGGCCCATATCTTGAACCGGCCGGTAATAGATCCTGAACGTGATGTGGTGATAAAAGGCTATGGAGTATTGCAACCCCGGGTGGCCATCAACCTGCACAGCACCGCTACTCTTATTATTCAAGGCTGTTTACCAATGAGGTAGGGATTGATCCCTATACGCGTACGGTTTCGGATGTATACCAGGATATCTTTCATGTCGGTTCCTTTGTAGGGAAAGGGATTTATGAGGTAGAGACCTTTGAAAGAGTGTTGGCCGGACGATTTCCGGAAAATCATATCCTGAGTTATGATTTGCTGGAGTCAGCTTATGTACATTCCGGCTTGGTCACGGATGTAGAGATGTATGAATCTTACCCGGCTACCTATCTGGCTGATGCCAAACGCAGGCATCGCTGGATGCGGGGCGATTGGCAGATTATGCAGTGGCTTTTCCCGCAAGTGCCTTTGGCGGCGGGAAAAGAACCTAATCCGTTGTCGGGGTTAAGTAAATGGAAAATCTCCGACAATCTTCGGCGTAGCCTTGTTCCGCCATTGACTTTACTTTTTTTGCTTGGTTCTTTTATCTGGTTTCCACAGATCGCCTGGATCGCTTTACTACTATTAGTGATTGTTTCTTTCCTCCCTTTTGCCATCACATTTCCGGTTTCATTATTCAGAAAGCCAAAGGACGAGCCCTGGTTATTGCATCTTAAAGATATTTGTTATAAGGGAGGGCATCAGCTAAAACAGGTTCTTTTTACGATTGCTACATTTCCTTATGAAGCTTATTTATGTACAGATGCGATGGTACGTTCTTTATGGCGGCTGGCTGTTTCCCACAGACATCTTCTGCAATGGCAAACAGCAGAAGAGGGCGAACGGACTGCGGTAAACGATAGGGCTGGTATTTTCAGGCAGATGTGGTTTTCGCCTGTATTTGCCATTCTTTGTATAGGATTATTATGGCCTTATCCGGAAATATTCTTTTATACAATTCCTTTTATCCTGGGCTGGTTAGTTATTCCTTACATTGTATGGTACATAAGCCAGCCGTTGCCGGAGCAGCGGGTAGAGTTAAATGAGCAAGAGAAGCTTTTTTTACGGAAACTTACCCGGAAGATCTGGTATTTCTTTGAAACTTTTGTAAATGAGACAGAGCATTATTTGCCTCCTGATAATTTCCAGGAGCGACCTGCACCTGTAGTTGCCAACCGTACTTCTCCTACTAATATCGGGCTTTCTTTGCTGGCCAATGTGTCGGCTTACGATTTTGGTTATTTATCTATGCAAGGAGTGATTGAACGAACTACGCAAGCCTTCCTGACCCTTACCAAACTTAAAAAATATAGAGGACATTTCTACAACTGGTATGATACCCATACGCTGGAACCACTTTATCCTCTTTATATTTCTACGGTAGATAGTGGCAATCTGGCGGGGAATTTTATAACACTTAGCCATGCACTGAAAGAACTGATTGATACACCTGTGTATGATCCTGTTATTTTTGAGGGGTTATCGGATACAGTACGGTTGGGGCAGGAGCATATAAAAAATAATCCTGTTTTAGAAGAACTGGCAACTGTAGTGGCAGCCCGGCCGCAACCGGAGACATTGCCATCGGCTTATGCAAATTAAAAGAAGTACGGCAAAAAATTGCGTTATTAGAAAATGATCCTGTTTTGCAGGATACTGAAGTTTCGGAGTGGATAGAAGTGTTAGCCCGTACCTGTGATACCCATATGAGTGATTTTCTTTTTTTATTCCCATGGTTGACCAAAGATTGGGAACAGTTGCTGGAGTATATGGAAGAAGAGGTAAAAGGAGAAGACTGGTTTACTTACCTTTCGACTTTGTTCACTACTGTTCCTTCTTTACAGGAGATGGTTACGTATGACCAGACTTTATCTAATTATCAGGAAGAGTTGATAAAAAGAAATGCTTTGACGCAGGATCAGGAACGTTTTATATTATATACGACATGGATAGAGGATTTTAAATTATCGGCTCAACGGGCAAAAGAACGTATTCATATTTTGATGGCTCTTTCTTATCAGTGTGATAGTTTTTCGCGCATGGATTTCAGATTCCTTTATAAAGAGAAAAAGCGACTTTTCACAATCGGATATAATGTAATGGAACAGCAATATGATACTTCTATGTATGATATGCTGGCTTCGGAAGCCCGGTTGTGTAGTTATATAGCCATTGCACAGGGACAGGTTCCTATTGAACATTGGTTTGCATTAAGCCGGCTGATTACGTTAATAAAGGGACGCCCGGTATTGTTATCCTGGAGTGGTTCTATGTTTGAGTACCTGATGCCGTTATTGTTAATGCCCGGATTTGATCAGACCTTACTGGAAGAAACTTATAAAGGAGTGGTACTGGAGCAGATCAGTTATGGCCGGAAATTAGGTATTCCCTGGGGAATTTCCGAATCGGGATATAACCGTCCGGATACACAATACAATTATCAATATCAGGCATTTGGTATACCCAGCCTGGGATTAAAACGGGGGCTTTCCAAAGATCTGGTGATTGCACCTTATGCTACCGAACTTGCTTTAATGGTAGATCCTGCAAATGCTTATGAAAACCTGCAACGGCTTACAGCGGGCGGGCATGAAGGTAAATATGGGTATTATGAAGCGATCGATTATACGCCTTCCCATTTGCCAATCAATGAGAAGAGGGTAAATATCTATTCGTTTATGGCTCATCATCAGGGAATGGGGTTGCTTTCGTTAACCAATCTGCTGAAGGATGGCGCTATGCAGCGACGGTTTATTTCCACCCCACAGATGAAGGCTTTTGAGCTTTTATTGCAGGAACGTATCCCACATAATATAACAACCAGTGTTATTAATGACCATGCTGCTGTGGAAATGCAGAATATCCATGCCTTGCAAACTATAGGTTCGGCAGTTAATCGTATTTATACCGGGAAAACAAATGTGCAGGAGGTTAATTTATTATCCAATGGCCGTTATCATTTAATGATTAATACGGCCGGAAGTGGCTATAGCAGTTGGAATAATCTGGCAGTAACCCGTTGGCGGAAAGATCCGACCAGGGATATCAACGGGCTTTTTGTATATATACGGGAGGTGAAGAATAGCCGTTATTTATACGGGAGGTGAAGAATAGCCGTTATTGGTCGGCAACCTTCCAGCCAACTCGGGAGCCGGTAAGAGATTATGAAGTCCGTTTTACCCAGGCATATGCAGAATACCGGCAGCGTCATAGCGGGCTTGATATTACCACTACCGTTTGTATATCACCGGAAGATGATGTGGAACTGAGGTGTATAAAATTAACCAATCATAGCCATCGGGCAAGGAAGATAGAACTTACAACGTATGGTGAGGTAGTGATTGCTCCGCAGGCGGCAGATGAAGCACATCCGGTATTTAGTAATTTGTTTGTACAGACTCGTTTCGATCCGGCTACGAATGCGCTATTTTGTACGCGCAGGGCGAGTTCGGAGCATGAGCAGCCGCCGCATCTTTTTCACCTGATGCTGGTAGATCAGACAGATGGAGGACAAGTTAGTTTTGAAACAGATCGTTCCCGTTTTATTGGCAGGGGACACAAGCTTACTTTCCCCTTGGCTATGGAAACTACCGGCCCTTTATCGGGTAGCCAGGGAGCAGTGTTGGATCCTGTTGTTGCACTTCGCCGTACGGTCATTCTCCAACCGGGTAGTTCAGTACGTGTCTGCGTGGCTTTGGGTGTGGCTGCTACGGAAGAGGGCATACTGGAACTGGCTGAAAATATCAGAATATCCAGATGACCGACCGGGCTTTCGAATTGGCCTGGACCCATAGCCAGGTAGTTCTTTATCACTTGAATATCCGGGATGCAGAGGCACAACTTTATCAGAAATTAGCCGGGGTACTGATTTATATGAATCCTTCTTTCAGGGCTGAGCCTACTATCCTGACCAGTAACCGGAAAGGTCAGAACGGACTCTGGGGATATGGTATATCAGGAGATGTCCCTTTGATACTTGTACGGATAAGTAAAAATAGTGGGATAGAGTTAGTCCGGCAATTGGTGCTGGCGCATGCTTACTGGCGTATCAAAGGGCTGACGGTAGAGATTTTAATCTTGAATGAAGATAATTCTGTATACAGGCAACCCCTGCATGATGAGATTATTAACTTAATCGCTACAGGAGTAGAAGCTGCGTGGCTGGACAAGTCGGGTGGTATTATGGTACGTCCGGTTGAGCATATTCCGAATGAGGATCTGGTATTGTTAGAAACAACTGCGAGTGCTATATTTAGCGACAAGCAAGGCGACCTGGCAGAACAATTGCGTAAAATCCATTTTTCTTTCACACCGCTTGCTTCTTTATCGCCGGTTACTGTTGCCAGACAAGAAGTAAATACGGTGCCGGTTCCTCATAAAACGGTTATGAATAATGGGTATGGCGGATTTAGTCCTGATGGAAAAGAGTATATAATTACATTGGTGCCGGGACATAATACTCCGGCTCCGTGGAGTAATGTAATAGCCAATCCGATTTTTGGTACGGTTGTTTCGGAAAGTGGTGGTTCGTATACCTGGTCTGAAAACTCTCATGAATACCGTTTGACCCCCTGGTATAATGATCCGGTAAAAGATACTTCGGGAGAAGCTCTTTATATACGGGATGAAGAGAGTGGCCGTTACTGGTCGCCAACTCCTTTACCTGCCCGCGGAAGTACTTCCTATACCATTCGCCATGGTTTCGGATATACTGTTTTTGAGCATACGGAAGAGGATATCCAATCGGAACTGTGGGTGTATGTGGCGATAGATGCGCCGGTTAAGTTTTCGGTATTAAAGCTGCGGAATTTATCTTCTTTTGCAAGGGAGATAAGTGTTACGGGGTATTATGAATGGGTATTAGGAGATACGCGTACACGGAATATGTTGCATGTTTCTACTTATGTGGACAGGAATAGTGGTGTGTTATATGCACGGAATTATTATAATACTGATTTTGCAGGAAAAATACCTTTTATTGATGGTGGGTGGTATCAGGCTATGACAGGCGACCGGAAAGAATTTATTGGCCCGGGTGGTACACTGACTGCTCCTTTGGCCATGCAGCGCAAACGGCTTTCCGGTAAAGTTGGGGCGGGTTTTGATCCTTGCGGAGCTGTTCAAATAAAAGTAGAACTCCAGGCCGGCCAGGACAAAGATATTCCTATCCTCTTAGGATGTGCTGCCAGCGAGGAGGATATGGTTAACCTCGTAAACCGTTACCGGCAACCGGGTGCTATCCGGAAGGCGTTGGTAGATGTACAGGCATACTGGGACCGGATATTGCATATGGTTGAAGTGGAAACACCGGATACGTCTGTTAATTTTATGGCAAATGGCTGGTTATTGTATCAGACACTGAGTTGCCGGATCTGGGGACGCTCCGGCTATTACCAGTCGGGAGGGGCATATGGTTTCCGCGACCAGTTACAGGATGTAATGGCTTTAGTAAATGCCGAACCGGCTATAACAAGGCATCAAATAGTATTGGCCGCCGCTCATCAGTTTACAAAAGGAGATGTCTTGCATTGGTGGCATCCACCTACCGGGCGTGGTGTGCGTACCAGATTTTCGGATGATTACCTGTGGCTACCCTATGTAACCCACCGGTATGTTTCGGCTGTAGGAGATACAGGTATCCTGCATGAGGTAATTCCTTTTATAGAAGGCCGGGAGTTAAATCCCGGGGAAGAATCGTATTATGACCTGCCGCTTATTTCAAATGAATCCGGTACTTTATATGAACATTGTGTGAGGAGTATTCGTTATGGGCTTAAATTTGGTAGTCACGGATTACCTTTAATGGGTTGTGGTGACTGGAACGATGGAATGAACCTGGTTGGGATAGAAGGAAAAGGGGAAAGTGTGTGGCTTGCTTTTTTCCTGTATGATGTATTGATGAAATTTTCCGGTATAGCCACTCTCTTTGGCGACCCGAATTTTGCAGCCTATTGCCTCGAGCAGGCACATCAGTTAAGAGAGAATATTCAAATAAATGCCTGGGATGGGAACTGGTATCTCAGGGCTTATTTTGATGACGGTACTTTGATGGGCTCTTCTACGGATAGCGAGTGTATGATTGATTTGTTGCCTCAGAGTTGGTCGGTGATCAGTGGAGCCGGCGATCCGGAACGTTCCCGCCTGGGAATGGAGCATGTAGAGCATTATCTGGTAGACCGGAAAAATAAGATGATTAAATTATTTACCCCGGCTTTTGATAAGTTCTTACCTAGTCCGGGTTATATAAAAGGATATATACCAGGGGTACGTGAGAATGGAGGACAGTATACATATGGTGTACTTTGGTCTGTCCTTGCCTTTGCGATGCGGGGTGAGCATGAGAAGGCGTGGGAACTGTTTGACCTGTTGAACCCTATTCATCACGGGAGTACACAAGAGAATATAGCGATATATAAAGCCGAACCTTATGTTGTTGCTGCCGATGTTTATTCGAATATCCAACACCAGGGACGTGCCGGCTGGAGCTGGTATACAGGTTCTTCTGCATGGATGTACCGATTATTGGTTGAAACTTTACTGGATGTAAACCGGGTGGGTGAACAATTGGAATTATCTCCCCGGATGCGGAAAGAGTGGGATCAATACTCTGTAAAATACCGTTATTATGGTACACTTTACTATATTATTTCAAACGGAATAGTGAAGATGCACCTTCGCGGTTGGTCATGGATGGTAAAGCTGTTGCTGTCACCCTGCATGTTATCCAATTAGTGAATGACTTGCAGGAACATGTGGTGGAAATGTGGGTGTAATTTGGAGCGTATTTGATAGAAATACCATAATCAGGGTATTTCCGGATTGAAGGAATATCCTGACCTTTGCTATTCAGTAAACCGGGTAGGTGTTGATTACCTGGGAATGGATATAAATAATTATATGTGACTGAATAGAAAACAGATATGAAAAAGATTTTTTCGAATATAACCGTGCAACTGGTTATTGGTGTTCTTGCAGGAGTTTTAATTGGAACGGGGCAAATGAAAAGGTGATTTCCTTTATTCAACCATTAAAGTATATATTGGGTCAACTCATTTTCTTTATGGTACCCTTGATTATCCTGGCTTTTGTCACTCCATCTATAACCAAATTGAAATCGGAAGCTTTTGGGATATTGACGCTTGCCCTTGCGCTGGCATATACCTCTTCGGTAGGGAGTGCGCTTTTTGCTATCTTCCTGGGTTATTCTTTCATTCCGGCATTGAATATAGGGATTGTAACAGAAGGATTAAAAGAGTTACCTCCGTTATTGTTCCAGTTGGATATTCCTCCTTTGATGCCGGTTATGACAGCGTTTGTTCTTTCGCTCGCAATTGGACTGGCGGTGGTCTGGACAGGTGCGGAAAAATTTGAACAGGTGCTGGATGAGTTTCAGCGTATGGTGTTGGCTATGGTCAATAGGTTACTTTTACCTATACTTCCCTTTTTATTGCGGCAAACTTTGCCTTATTGAGTTATGAAGGAACGCTTAACCATCACTTGCCTGTATTTATAAAAGTAATTGTTATTATTATTGCAAGTCACTTTATCTGGCTGGCGGTTTTATATGGAATAGCGGGCTTGTATACTAAAAAAAAATCCATGGCGGGTGTTAAAGCATTATGGTCCGGCTTATTTAACGGCTGTGGGTACAATGTCATCGGCAGCAACACTGGCTGTGGCATTACGGTCGGCAAAGAAAAGTGATATTTTGCGTGATGATGTAATTGATTTTTCCATTCCATTGTTTGCTAATATTCATTTATGTGGCTCTGTGCTTACAGAAGTGTTTTTTTGTAATGGTTGTTTCGTTAGTTTTATATGGCTCTCTGCCGGCTTTTAGCAGTTTAGTTATTTTATCCTGTTGTTGGGCGTTTTTGCAATAGGCGCCCCGGGTGTTTCCGGAGGGACGGTGATGGCTTCTTTAGGCCTGGTAATTTCGGTATTGGGTTTTGATGAGGCCGGAACAGCTTTACTACTTACCATATTTGCTCTTCAGGATAGTTTTGGTACGGCATGTAATGTAACGGGGGACGGTGCACTTTCACTTATACTTACAGGTTGGGCTGATAAGCAGGATAAAAAGTTTATCCGGCACAAAGTAGCTCATCCATAAATGTAATTATCTTTTTGATCTTTGATAAATATGTATATCGTTTGCTAAAAGAGCTTGAAAATAATAACTAGCCGTAAAAAATATTGATCTGTTATTTATAAGTTACGCAAGAAATCTATCTTTGTGTAAGCTAATAAAAAAGCAATGGATAATTAATATTGTAAAAATGGAAGTAATGCTGGAATGGCTCACGGGAGTGAATGATTTTTTATGGACGTATATCCTTATCGTTATGTTACTGGGATGTGCGGCATGGTTTACATTTAAAACCGGTTTTGTCCAGTTCAGGATGTTAGGCGAGATGATTCGCCTGCTGAGGGATTCAACAGGTAGGCATACTCCCGGTGAAAAGCATATTTCTTCCTTCCAGGCTTTTGCTGTTTCCCTTGCCAGCCGGGTGGGTACCGGCAATCTGGCGGGAGTGGCTACTGCTGTTGCTGTAGGAGGCCCCGGAGCTGTATTCTGGATGTGGCTCATTGCTTTATTAGGAGCAGCCAGTGCTTTTGTAGAGTCTACGCTCGCCCAGCTTTATAAAATAAAAGAGAAAGATTCGTTTATCGGAGGCCCTGCTTATTATATGAAAACCGGATTAGGACGTCCATGGATGGGTGTCCTTTTTGCTGTATTAATATCTGTTACGTTTGGATTTGCTTTTAATTCGGTTCAGAGTAATACCATCTGTGCCGCCTGGGGACAGGCTTTTGGTTTTGATGTAGCTGTGTTGGGAGGTATAATTACAGTACTAACCCTGTTGGTAATCTTCGGAGGTATACAGCGGATAGCACGGGTGAGTAGTATTGTTGTACCAGTAATGGCGTTAGGTTACATTCTTTTGGCTTTGACTATTGTGGTTTTGAATATAAAAGAAATTCCACGTGTTTTTGAAATAATTCTATCCAATGCCTTTGGTTGGGAACAGGTTGCCGGAGGTGGAGTAGGGGCCGCCCTGATGCAGGGTATTAAGCGGGGGCTATTCAGTAACGAGGCAGGCATGGGCTCGGCTCCGAATGTAGCTGCCACAGCAGATGTCTCTCATCCGGTGAAACAGGGGTTAATACAGGCGTTAGGTGTTTTTACCGATACACTGGTTATCTGTACCTGTACAGCGTTTATTATTTTATTCAGCCAGGTTCCTTTGGATGGGACAATCAATGGTATCCAGCTCACACAGGCTGCTTTAACTACCCAGATCGGAAATTTTGGAAATATATTTGTTGCACTTGCCATTCTGCTTTTTGCTTTTAGTAGTATCATTGGTAATTATTATTATGGTGAGGCCAATATTCGTTTTATTACTCAAAAACGAAGTGTGTTATTCTTATATAGGTTATTAGTCGGAGGTATGGTTTTGTTTGGGGCTTTAGCCAGCCTCGATCTGGCGTGGGCTCTGGCGGATATAACCATGGGTTTGATGGCGCTTTGTAACCTGATAGCGATTATCTTGTTAGGCCGTCAGGCATTTTTGTTATTAAAGGATTACACTATTCAGAAAAGAGCGGGAATTGTAAGTCCGGTGTATGCAAAGGGCAATGTACCTGAATTAAAAGATATAGGAGAGTGCTGGTAAGTATCCTGCCTATTGTTGGTTTAACCCTACCTGGAATTTAATTAAATTCATATTATGAGAAATACAATTATCTTTTTACTATTTATTGTTTTTAGTTTTACCGGTTGTTAACCGGAGAATCCGTTTAAAGAAAAGGCCCAGACTGCTATGGAAACTTCATTGGTCTGGAGAGATACGAATACCGGTATCTGGGAAACAGCCGGATGGTGGAACTCGGCTAATTTGCTTACTGCCCTGATCCGTTATTCCGAAGTATGTGAAACGAAAGAGTATGTTCCGGTAATAGAGGATATTTTTGAGAAGTCGTGTAAGTATGAAGTAGAACCAGATTCGACAGGAAATCCCCGGTACTGTATTAATTATATCAATGATTATTATGACGATGAAGGCTGGTGGGCACTTGCCTGGATAGAGGCTTATAAATTAACCGGCACTGAAAAGTATCTTACTATGGCAGAAACGGTATTTGAGGATATGCTGAATGGTTGGGACGAAACCTGTAATGGCGGAATATACTGGAAGAAAAATCCTCATATTTATAAAAACGCCATCGCAAATAATCTTTTCTCACTGACAACAGTCCGTTTATACCGGCAGACGGGTAACCCTTTATATAAAGATTGGTTTGAAAGGAATGTAGCCTGGTTTATCCAATCGGGTATGATCAATATGGATATTTATCAGGTTGAAGATGGCACGGATAAAGAATGTCAACCTAACAGAGGGGCACATTATACCTATAATCAGGGGGTTGCTATAGCTGTATTGGCGGAAATGTATCTGCTTACTAAGGAAAAGGAATATTTGCAATTGGCAGAGGATATCGCCGATGCTACAATCACCGGACGGCTGGTTACAGAGAACGGGATTCTCCGGGAAATGAGTCCGGATATTGAAGGCAGTAATGACGGCGTGCAGTTTAAAGGTATATTTATCCGTCACCTGGCGTTTCTGTATGAGGTTGCCGGTAATGTTAATTATAAAGATTTCATTATAAAGAATGCCTCTTCAATTATTACGAATGATTATGATCCGGATACACAGAGTTTTGGGCCTTATTGGGCTGGCCCTTTTGCCGGACCGAATGCGGCAGCCAACTCCGGAGCACTGGAATGTGTGATAGAGGCTGTGAATTTATCTCATTTTTAAAATTCAATGAAAGATTGTAGCAATGGATTCCAGCCATCACAACCTTTCATTACGTTTTCAATCGTACAACTATATACCTGTTCGGAGGTAAGTTGGCCGGACCAGTCAACCCGCTGTGCTGTAGATGCACCAGGCCCGTTATTATTATATTCCAGATAACGGGCTGTTTTCTCATTTTCCGGATCGTTCCAATTATGCCAGCCTACAGGATTGATGCCTTCCGGTAGATAGCAATTCATAAACAATGTCATGGCATAAGCTCTCCACGGACGACCCAGATATACGTTAGTAGCAGTTTCTGCCAGTTCTATTTTGCAATCATTAAATATATATCCATACCTGATATTAGAAGGGGTACTGGCTGCGGTAATATAGGAGTTTACTTTTCCATATATATTACATTTTTCAAACCAGCAGGTGGAGGGACCAAAAATAAAATCGGTTGTGCCCTCTATATAACAATTTTCAAAATAGCAACGTCCACCCTCCTTGCCGGTATAAATGGTATCCTGGTTTCCTAAAAAACGACAATTACGTACGATAATCCGGTCTCCTTCCTGATGAAAAGCCACGGCTTGCCCCAGCGGTTCGGCATTATTTTCAATAGTCAGATTTTCTAATACAATGTCATTTCCCCGTACGATTAATGTATAAGTACGAAAAGTACCCATATTATTCATGTTAGCATGGTTGTCGAAAGTAATAATGGTACTGTCGCGGCTTTCTCCTATTAACAGAATATTTGTTTGATGGCTATAAACTTCAACTTTTTCCTTATATACTCCATTCCGGATGAAAATAATAGTTGGTCCGTCCGGGTCAAAGGATCGTACATTGTTAATCGCCTCTTGTACGGTGCTATAGTTGCCTGTATGATCGGCAGCCACAGTAATTCTTTTATATTCGGTGGCAGAACCGGTAAAAGGAAGCTGCAAATTCAGCACAAAAGTAAAGTAAAGAAAAATAAATTTGTTTTTCATGGTGAGCATGTTATAAGAAATTTGTTTTTGCAAAGAAAAGAAAATTACTTTTTATACGTTTGTATTTTTTGAGTTATGAGGTGTAATATTTGTTCAGTATTTAAAAGGCTTGAAAAATAGTACTTGTTTTATCTTTTTTAATTTATATATTTGCAACTAAACCTTTGAATTAATTGATGAAGAATGTGTTTATATCTTATCTGATACTTCTTTATACACTCTTTTTAATAAAAGAAAACTGTAGTGATATAAACTTTTTGTTATCTCTGAAAGAAATAACCTTTCTTTAACTGCTTTTGAATATATGACATTGGATAAGACTAATGAAATTTTATTAGCTATTTCACAGGGAGACCGCATCGCTTTCAAAAAACTATTTATGACCTGGTTTCCTAAAGTGAATAATTTTATTGTGCATATGATCAAAAATGAATATGTAGCCGAAGATCTCACACAGGATATTTTTATTAAACTCTGGGAAGGAAGAGAAGGATTACAAAAAAATCGTCAACTTTGATGCTTACCTCTACCGGATGTTGCGAAATAGGATTTTGAACTGGTTACGTAAAGATCAACGGGAAAGTTACTTGCCGGATCAAGATGGTATAGAGCAACTCCAGCATCCATCTACGGAAGAAGAATATATGGTGCGCGAAATTCAACTGTTTATAGACTTAACAGTTAGTAAAATGTCGGAAAAAAGAAAACAAATTTATACGATGAGCCGGGTGGAAGGCTTAAAGAATGAAGAAATTGCTAACCAATTGAATATAACCAAAAAAACGGTAGAGGTACAATTAAATCTGGCTTTACGGGAAATACGTAAAAATCTTCCGGCTCTACTATTCTTTTTCTTTTAATTAATTTTTCAAAATCTTTTTAGGTGTAAAGCTCTTTTCATGTGTCTTATTATAAAAGCACGACTCATGACGATCGTTAAACGTATTATACACCAATTTTACAAATACGGATATTCCGCTGAAGTCCGCAGGGCATTTTTCATTGGTTTCTTCAGTCTACTCATAAAAAGGAGAAGGAAGAGGTCCTGACGGAACTTTGGGAAAAAACGCAGGTAAAAGCTGATAACGATACTGTAAAATCGTAGTTGGAAGTTGCCGGAAAACTGGGATGGAAGGATGCGACCGGGACAGTGCAGAGTAAAAGTCTATAGATCAGGCGTTGGGCACAAGTTGCTGCCATATTAATCTTACCGCTTCTTGGAGGACTTTTTACCTATTTTTTTATACAGCCATCGGTTCAGGCAATAGTAGTAAATGAAGATATCCAGTTTGTAGAATGCTTTGTTGGAAATGGAGAATTACGGACGGTTGTTTTGCCAAATAGTAGTCGGGTAACAATTAATTCAGGAAGTATACTCCTCTATCCTGAAAATTTGTAGGAGAAGAGCGGAATATTTATTGAATGGAGAGGTTTATTTTGAAGTTTTCCGGGATGAAACATCTCCTTTTGTGGTAAAAACGAATGGAGTCAATGTAAAATACTTGGTACTAAATTTAATTTGTCTGCTTATTCTGACCAGTACTTTATCACAACGACACTTAAGGAGGGAGCTGTAGAAGTACATATAGAAGATAAAAGTATCCGTATTGAGCCTAATGAACAGTTAAGTTATAACCGGAAATCGGGCCAGCTAATCCGTAAGATGGTAGATGGAGACTATATTGCTGCCTGGCGCCAGGGAGATCTGATTTTCCTGCGTGCTACAATGGATGAGATCATCCGTACGCTGGAACATCGGTATAATGTAAATATGTATTTGAATTCCAACTATTATGAAGGAGAAATCATTACTGCTAAGTTTATCCATGGAGAAGACCTGAATGAAGCGTTGGGCGTATTGAAGCAATTAATCCCAGGTTTTAGTTATCAGATCGTAGAAAATAAAGATGGAAAAGATACCCGGAAAAAGGTTTTTATACGATAACAGAAAAGAGAACATATAAATAAATACTAACCACTTAAAATGAAAACACCATGAAAAAAAATCCGAATGAAAACACCATGAAAAAATCCGGAGGAATAATTTGCCGATCCATCTCTCCGGTTTGAAATCTAAGAAATACTACTATTACTGATGAGTGTAATTTAAGTTAACATTAATTAAATCTAATCTACAAAGATATGAATTTATTTTTCAACTCTGTAAGAAAACAGAGATCAATTTATTTACGTAGTTTCATACTATGTTGCTGTTTCTGTTGCAGTTTAGTGCTTAAAGCACAGAACCAGCCAATCACTTTCCCAAATCAAGAGATTACTATCCGGGAGGCTTTTAACACAATTGAAAAACAAACAGGGCTAACGGTTGCTTTTAACGAAAATCATCTCGATGTTGATAAAACTGTCAATCTGAATGGAGGTTCACTGAACCAGGTATTAAATGAAATCCTAAAAAATACCAATATGACTTTCCAGATTCAGAACAACCGGGTTATTATTAGCCAACAGGTAACGGAAAAACGTGTTGTCAGTGGTACCGTGTCTGATGAATTCGGCGAGCCGATCATTGGAGCCAGTATAATGGTAAAAGGTAAAACAGCAGGTACGATCACCGATTTTGATGGAAACTTCTCGCTGGAGGTAGATCCCAAAGATATATTATCTATCTCTTATATAGGATATTTAACCCAGGAATATAACCCGGTTGGGCAATCTACGTTACTGATCACTATGCGTGAGGATACGCAAAAACTGGATGAGGTAGTTGTAATCGGTTATGGTGTAGTTAAAAAGAAAGACCTTACCGGATCGGTTGCCTCCCTGAAAATGCAGGATATTGCAGCTGTTCCGGTAAGTAATGCACTGGAGGCGTTACAGGGAAAAATTTCAGGGTTGGATATGACAAGAGCGAGTGGAGAAGCTGGTTCTAGTTTGGGTTTTTCTCTGCGTGGTAACCGTTCTTTAAGCGCATCTAACGAACCGTTAATTCTGGTAGATGGTATCCAATATGGGAATACTGTCGACATTAATACTTCTGATATTGAGTCTATCCAAGTATTAAAAGATGCCTCTTCCACTGCTATTTACGGATCACGTGGTGCTAATGGTGTTATCCTGATCACAACTAAAAAAGGACAGATAGGTAAACCTGTCGTATCTTTTAACATGTATGCAGGTGTTCAGTCAGCTGCGGGGTTGGCTGATATACAATCCGGAGAAGAATAGGTAGCATTCAGAAAAGAAGCATACCGTACTAATGGCATTACGGATGAGTCACTTATTTTCAATGCAGCTGAACTTGAGTTTATTAATAATGGTGATTATATTAACTGGCAGGATATTTGTGTTGGTAACGGATCACTTCAGAATTATGAAGTTTCTTTGTCGGGTGGAACAGAACTAAGTACTTTTAATTTTTCACTGGGGGTTTACGATGAAAAAGGATTGCTGGCAAATGACAATCTCCGGCGATATAACGGAATGTTGAGCGGTGATTATAAATTGTTCAATAATGTGAAGATCGGTGCTAATATTATGTATACTTATCGGGACAATAATAAACGCCAGGATCCACTTAACCAGGCAAATAAAATTATTCCTTTAGGAAAAGTATATGATGAAAACGGTGAAATAAATATTTATCCGGCAAGTAACACTTCTATAAGTCCTATTGCAGATGAGATAGAAGATAATTATGTAAATAATACAATCGGTAAAAGGATGTTTTCTACCTCTTATCTGGATTGGGATATCTTACCGGGTTTGAAATTTAAAACAACGTTAGGGCTTGATATGCAGGATTACCGCCAGGGTATATACTATGGACAATATACGATTAATGGTGCAGGTAACCAATCGCATTCGTCTATTGAAAATACAACAGAACAACGTCTTACCTGGGAAAATATATTAAACTGGAATAAGTCAATAAAAAAACATGATTTTACAGTGTTACTGGGTCACAGTGTAACAGACTATTTGAAAGAAACGGCCAAAGCTGAGGGAAGTAATCAGGTATCTGCTACTACTTCTTTCCATGATCTGGCAGGAAATGCTTCAGATAAAGCGATTGAGAGTAGCCGTTTAGAAGAACGTATGGTCTCTTTCTTTGGTAGGGTTAATTATAAATTTAATGAAAAGTATCTGTTAACTGCTTCTTTACGTGGGGATGGAGCCTCACAGTTGGCGGCTGGTAATAAATGGGGGTATTTTCCTTCAACTGCTGTTGCCTGGAGAATAAATGAAGAAAGTTTCCTGGAAAATGTAGATGTACTGTCTGACCTTAAACTGCGTGCCAGCTGGGGTATCTCAGGTAATAGTGCGATTGATGCCTATTCAACATTAGGTTCTTTGGGTTCAAGTACCTATGCTTTTGGTGAAAATCCGGCTTATGGATATTATCCGGCTACTATTTCTAATCCTGATCTGAAATGGGAAAAAACAACTACATACAATTTAGGTGTCGACTTTGGATTCTTTAATGGCCGTATTTCCGGAGCAGTAGAACTTTATTTATCCAATACGAAAGACCTGTTGATGGAACGTATTATTCCTGCTACCTCCGGTTATACACTGGTTATGGAAAATATAGGTAAAACCCGTAACAAAGGGGTAGAAGTAACTTTAAGTACAGTTAATATTGATAACCGCAGGCCTGGTGGCTTTAAATGGAATACAGACCTTACTTTTTACAGGAATAAAGAAGAGATTGTAGAACTTATGAGTGGTGTAGAACGCGACTTATCTAATGGTTGGTTTGTGGGTTCACCAACAGAAGTATTTTATGATTATGAAAAGATTGGTATCTGGCAGTTAGGTGAAGAGGAAGAGGCTGCAAAGTATGGACAGGTACCAGGTGATATCAAAGTAAAAGACCAGAATGGTAATGGCCAGATTGATGCCGATAATGACCGTGTGATTGTGGGTACAAGCCGTCCCAAATTTACGATGAGTATGAATAATCGGTTTAGTTATAAAAATTTTGATCTGACTGTATTTATTTACGGCCGGTATGGGCAGACGATTCGAAGTGAAGCATCGGGAAATTATAAGATTAATGGTTTGGAAAACGGACCGAAAGTAAATTACTGGACACCGGAAAATCCGACCAATTCACATCCTCGTCCTGACTCTAACAAAAACTCCAACTCTGCTTATATGAGTACACTTTGGTATCAGGATGGTTCGTTCTTTAAAATACGTGATATTACGTTAGGGTATACTGTTCCAAAACGCGTTTTGGAACCTATTGGGATTTCTAACCTAAGGGTATATAGTACGATGAAGAATTTCTTTACTTTCAGTCATATGGATCCTTATGATCCGGAGCGTGGTGGAAACCTGTCTTTCCCAATGACCCGTCAATTGATTTTTGGTTTGAACCTTACTTTCTAACATTTCAACCTTACTTTCTAACATTTCAATACTATAAAATATGAAAAATATTAAATATATAGGCTGTTTTATCCTTTTTGCTATACTATTTGGAGCATGTGAGGATTATCTGACCGAGAAGAATAAGAGTGGTATTACTGCCGACCCTTTTTATGATACTGAAGAAGGTGTGGAGGCATTGGTAAATAGTTGTTATACTCCTTTGCGTTTGTGGTATGGGAAGGAGGGAGGAGCCTCATTAACAGAGCTTGGAACTGATCTTTTTGTAAGAGGAGGGGATTGTAAACATCCGGAATTATCGATGTACGATAATATTAATTTTAATGGGCAAACTCCTATTATTAAAGTGTATTGGGATTGGTTTTATGCTGCCATTAACTGGTGTAATACAGCTTTAAATTATCTGGAAGATTCTCCCTTATCTGATAATATAGAAGATTTACGAAAAGGTGAAGTACATTTTTTACGTGCTTTTTATCTATGGCATATTACAGAGATATGGGGAGATGTAGCATTTTCTACCGAAGAATCTATAGGAGTGATCACAACTGCAGAGCGCCGGCCGGTGTCTGAGTTTTATCAGCAAATTCTGGAAGATCTGGATAATGCAATCAGTTTCCTTAACGGACGTACTGCACATGAGAACGGACGCATTACCAAACCAGCTGCTGAAGCATTTAAGGCTCGTGTCTTGCTTACCCGCGCAAGTGCGTCGTATGTAGGTGGTAGTGATCAAAATTCCGATTATCAACAGGCAGCTCAGTTGGCTAAAAAGGTAATCAGTGATTATTCTTTCCAACTTGCTGATGATTATGCATATTTGTGGGATATGGAGAATTCGGAAGGTTCAACAAATGGAGAAGTGATTTTTTATTGTAATTACACAAATGACTATACTTTAGGTGATTATAACTTGGAAGGATTTGATGGAAATGCTGATGATGCAAATGCATTCCGCACAGCTGCAGGTAACCATTTACATCTAATGTATTGTCCGCGTTACGATTTCCATCCAGGTATGGATATCGACCTGAGTGGTATCGGTTACCAGCGTTACGCCTCTACCAAACATCTAGTTGATCTGTTTGATGAAGAGATAGACCAACGTTATTATGGGACTTTCCGGGAAGTGTGGTATTGTAACAATACTTCAGTCGGTGACTATGTGGATATGCAAATTGGCGATACTTCGCTGGTCTTTACTAAAAAAGTTGTTTCGGCTGCAGAACGCCAACGGGTTGCTACCCGCTACCGTCTGATGGATGCCACAGATATTTTTGATGCAAATGATGTCTTGATTGATAATCGTAACTTTATCCAGATGAATAAACATTCTGACCCAACCCGTGCTACCGCTATGGATGTGCGGAGTTCACGGGATGCTTTTATTATACGTATAGCTGAAATGTACCTGATCGTAGCGGAAGCTACTATGCAAACAGGAGCTACAAGCGAAGCAGTAGAGTATATGAATATATTACGTAGTAAGCGTGCTTACACCGGTAAAGAGGAGCAGATGAAAATTACCCAGGCCGACCTGAATATCGATTTTATCCTGGAAGAACGTGCCCGTGAACTGGTAGGAGAAAATCTCCGCTGGTTTGACCTCAAACGTACAAACAAACTGCTTGAATACGTACAGAAATATAATTCTGACGGAAAAGATAATATTAAAGAATACCATATGCTTCGCCCGATTCCGCAAACTCAGTTAGATGCTGTGGAAAACAAAGATACTTTCAAACAAAATCCGGGATATAATTAATTAGGAGAAGGAGGCGGAGTTAGTAATTGCTCCGCTTCTTTATTTGTATAAAATAAAAAAATCTTTTCTTTGAGTAATAAAATGCGGAATGAATAATATATACAGAGATAGAACAAGATTATTTTTTGTAATAGGATATATACTATTGCTAGCTGGTTATAGTACTCAGATATTGGCTCAAAGTGTAATTCCCCGTGATACCTCTTTTACGGTATACCAGGCTTATCAGAAAGAGAAAAAGAAACTTCCCTATATAGAGATTATTCCTATGGAGTTACAACCGGGTACTGTTGCTTTTGAAGATATAACCTATTCTGTTATCCCGGATTCTCCTTATGGAAACCGTGAATTACAGCTAAACCTATACCGGCCGGATAATAATGAAAAATACCCGGCACTGTTAATGGTTCACGGAGGAGGATGGAATTCCGGCGATCGTTCTTTACAAATCCCTTTGGCGCAGCATATTGCCACGTATGGATATGTAACCATACCGGTAGAATACAGGTTGATACCCGAAGCCCTTTATCCGGCAGGATTACATGATATCAAAACGGCTGTACGCTGGATACGGGCAAATGCCGGACAGTATGGGATTGATACGACCCGTATAGCTATTTCAGGATGTTCTGCCGGCGCACAATTGGCTAGTCTGGTAGGTATGACCAACGGTTCTCCGCAACATGAAGATAAAAGGGAATATCCGGACTTTTCGAGTGAAGTCCATGCGGTGGTCAATATAGATGGAATATTAGATTTTACTGTCGATGAGATCATCGTCCGGGCTGCTCAAACCCAGGCCGAAGGGAAAAAACTACCTGTGGATGCTTTGTGGTTAGGAGGAGTTTATGAAGAGCGTAAAGAGGTGTGGGAAGAGGCATCTTCCATCTATTGGGTAACGGAACGTGCAGTACCCATTTGCTTTATTAATAGTTTATATCCTCAGTTCCATTATGGCAGGGATATTCTTATTGAAAAATTGGATAAATACGGATTATATCATGAAAAGCATCAGATAGAAGAATATATCCATCCTTTCTGGTTTTTCCATCCCTGGTTTGATTCAGTAGTGAAATATACAACCGATTTCCTGGATAAGGTATTACCGGAAAGATCGGAAGAATCGGAGTGATGGGAATATTTTCAAGATATGTAAATATTCATAAATTAGAGTACTATTAGTTCCCCGTCTGCGCGGGGAACGCACCAGAACAGGCCGTAATCACCTTTTTTGTATTTGAAACGGCCACTTTCTTTGCGGTTCCCGCCTACGCGGGAAACTGAACCTGTTTGTTTTACTTCTAATCCTTAGATTCGTCAGTTTAACGGTTCGCCTTCCATAAAATCATGGAATTTCTCAGACTTATAATTAAGATATTTAAAGAGTTTATTAATAAAATAATGATTATCCGCATAATATCCGTTGATTTATTGAACATCATATGAATGT
>JAJPZJ010000046.1 GCA_021204405.1 Tannerellaceae bacterium
CTCCGACTTCAAATCCAGAATTTATAATAGGACATTATGCGGATAATCATATTAATTAATGCCTGTCGGTGGGCAGAAAGCTATGGTCTATATAATTATCCGGCTATAGAAAGTATCCTTATCAACCATCAGGATGAAGTACCATTAGAAGAAGATATTACAGAAGGTAAATCGACTCCGTCTCATAAAAATATCCGGGGAAAAAGAATACTATAGCTAATCACTTATACAATCAATGAATATTAATATTAAACAACTTACAGGAACACGTATGGAAATGAACAAAGAAACCCTTGAAAGAATGACAACCCTTCGCCTGCAGGGAATGTATTATGCTTTTAGAACAAGTCTGGAGACAAGACAAAAAGAGACCATGACGATTGACCAATTTGTCTCATGGCTCATAATTAGTGAATATGATGATAGACGTAACAGAAGTATACAACGAGCCATTAAATACGCAAACTTCCGGCATAAAGCATCCATAGAAGATCTCAATTTTTCTGTAGAAAGAGGACTGGATAAAAATCAGGTTCAACGATTAGCAGAGCTCTCTTTTATTAGAGAACATAAAGATTTATTTATTACAGGCAGCACCGGTACAGGTAAGACTTATTTAGCTACCGCCCTGGGGTATGAGGCATGTCAAAAAGGATGTAGGGTTCTTTATACTAATACTGCAAGATTAATGGGACTTCTAAAATCAGCAAAAGCTAAAGGAACTATTCTGACAGATTTAAAAAAGATAGAGAGAATGGATTTACTTATCCTGGATGATTTTGGAATGCAGCCTTTTGATGCAATAGCCAGAATGAACCTGCTGGATGTAATAGAAGACAGATACGGAAAGAAGTCTACTATTATTACATCTCAAATACCAGTCAATGAATGGCATGAAACAATCGGAGATAAAACAGTAGCAGATGCTGTTTTAGATAGAATTGTTCATCGATCCCTTAGAGTTGAATTGTATGGGGAATCCCTAAGGAAATTAAAACTGTAATAAATATATATCTATTAAAAATAATGTAAACAATTAACAGGCTTAAAATGAAACATTATCTTTGCTAAAATTAATACTTAACACGCCTCTTTCAATTTTTACCACAGGGGATCACTTTGCACAGGAATCAAGGGACCTTTTTTATCGGAATTTCCAGTAAATCGTTAATTGACTATTTTCAGTTTTTACATATCTAAGTTTAGATATAATGGCAGTTCTAACAACCAGACTAAAATTTAAAAAATCCAAGCAAACAAATGAAATGACGGGGTTTGTCTCCCTTAATAGTAAGACAGGAAATCTTCGGGGTGTAAAAGAAAACTCACAGCACCAGAAGAAAGTATGTGTTCTCGCAAAAGACTTATCCAACCGGGAATTAATAGTTGAAGATGTATTATACAATGTAAGTGTAGTTCCGATGAAGAGTAATAATGGATTTGTAGTTATATCTGCAACTCCTGTTCCTTTTGAAGCAAAAATAAACGCATTGGTAATCCCTAAAGTAACTTATAAGGTAACAGCTACATTTGGACATAAAACAGTCTATTATGATCCTTTAGATGGGAAAAGCTCTGCAAGCAATACATTACAGGGAGCTTTAGATGAATTAGAAAGTCGAAAAGATTTGGCAAATAAAGAACAGGTAATTACTGATTTTAAAAGACAAGCAATTATTCTACAACAGAGGATGCAGGAAGATGGATATAATATTTTTTCAGATTATAATCCAGTAAGTGAAGAAGAACAATCTTTAGAGAAAAGACCTATTGGGCATCCTGTGGAAATAGATTCCATCATCATCCCCAGAGCTATTTACCGGATCACTTTAAAGTTCGGAAAGAATGTTATTCTTTTTGATCCTTTAGAAGGTACTGATAACTCGACCAAAACTTTGCCAGGTGTAATGGGAATTATTAAATCCCGAAATGATATTCAAAATAAGGATCTGGTGATTCAGAATTTCAGAAAGCAAGCTAATTTTTTAATTAATCAAATGGACGTTGATGGGTACTATACAAAAAAGATACGTGGGCAAAAAAGCCTAAACTACCCAGGAAGCGTAAAAAAGCATTAATTGATAAATGTAGTCGTAAAAAATACTACGATACAATAGCTTTGGCAAAAGCAACAGAAGAACTGTATTGTAAATTCTGGAAAGAAGTTTCAAACGAAACCTGTCTCATATATGGCACTCCTGTAGTTATGCCTGTTCCTAAAAGTTTTTGGTAATGAGTTATCCTACTGAAGGAGTTGTAACAGATGCAGCTCATTCGATGAAAAATGGAGTTACGGAATACCAGGGCAAAAATTTAAGCACAGGAGAACGGATCTTCTATAAATATCTGGGAAACCAAACAACTAATATTGGTGAGTTTCTTGGAGCCGTTGCAGGTATAAAGTACATCCTACAAAATAACTTTTCTCCACGTATAATTTATACGGACAGTAAAACTGCAATTTCTTGGATTCAAAATAAAAGCACATCTTCTTCGAAAAAGAATATGGATATTAAAAGGGCAGAAGTCTTTTTAAAGTTATTTTCCAGTGAGATTGAGTCAATAGAAATAAGGCATTGGAATTCGTCCATCTGGGGAGAGAACCCTGCAGACTTTGGAAACAAATAGATTTATTGAACTTAAAGGTAATGCGGTTTGTGAAAATCGTATTATCTGCTTTTAAATAAATATGGATATATGGCTTTTTTAAAAAGTAACAAACCTCAGACTAAGACAATCTCTGTAGAAGAATATAAGAGACTAAAAACCGCAGAGATTACACTACAGGCATTAGAAATTGCTGGTATTACTGAGCATCCCGTTTACAAGGGTATTTGCTCTGTTGTTAATTCAAAAGTATTGGAGGAGTTCAGGTAGTAAATGGTCACGTCTACGCCTATTATGATTCACAATAGTTTTGCGTAGACGCTAACCCATTTCCCGTAACTTCTCTCTCCGAAAATTACCGGAGATAAAGTCACCCCAAGGAGTACACCAGTTTTAACCATCCTTGTAACAGATCTTAAGTTCTATTGCAAAATAAATATGTATGTTCTCTTTAGGGAAGAGAGATTAATAAAGTGAGTTTTTGTTGACAATATTTATGACATATCTTAGGTATCTGTCAACAATAAAAACATGTAGAGAAATTTGTAGTCTACATTAAGATACTATTACTCTGTTTTATCCAGGTCTGAGTAAAAAAGTCATATTCAGACCATTGTTACAAACAAAATCTGTATATCTTTGTAGAAGCAAAAAATAATATTCACCCCGTCTATGTAGATAAACATGTAGACAAATAGTATTTTCAGTCAAAACATCTATTGATTATCAGATGGTTATATAGGCTTCAGGTGTTGTCGTGAGACAACCATTTTTTTTGCCCCTGCATAAACACTTCCATCTCTATTTAGGCAACGTTGCCTGTTCCTCGCGCAGGCGGGGACCGCCCCAGCACGGGTATAAATCTTTTTTTTGGATTTGAAACAGCTATTTCTTTTGCGATTGGCTAAGGCCGACCTACGGTTCCCGCCTGCGCGGGGAACTGAATCTGTTTGTTTTTACTTTTTACTATCTCTCTGATTGATTAAGTAGGAAAATCTCTATATTTGTCTTACAGTGTACTTAATTTATTAGTATAGTATTATGGCAAAACACAATTGTGAAAAATGTCCTATCCGGGCTAAATACGACAAAAGTCCCAAATCATTGCTCGGCCGTTTCTGGCGCTGGCATATTAATTTCTGTCCGGGGTGGAAAAAGTATATGGGTTCACTGGGCGAACAACAACGGGAAGCATTCAGAATTCGATATGCACTAAAAAAATAAAAACCATTCTTTTTTTCAATTGTTTTACTCCTATACAAGTTTATTTATATAACCGTAAAAGTATGGGAAATCAAATGAAAAGTCCACTGGTAAATCCATTGGAACTCTATCCACATGAAAAGTTCCCGATGCAGAAACAGGAAGCACCGGGATTAAATAGCAAAATGTTACCAATACCTGATTGTGGTGAAGAAAGCTATGTTGGCAACAAACGGCTGGAAGGACGCAAAGCTTTAATTACCGGGGGCGATTCGGGTATTGGCCGGGCAGTGGCTATTGCCTATGCACGGGAAGGAGCAGAGGTTGCTATCAACTACCTGGCGGTTGAACAGCAGGATGCACAATCGTTAAAACAACTATTGGAACAGGAAGGGAAAACGATCCATCTTATCCCGGGCGACCTCAGGGATGAATCTACCTGTATACGTGTTATAAAGGAAGCTTACCAGCAGATGGGGGGGATTAGATATACTGGTAATAAATGCCGCTGTACAGGTAGCTTGCCTGGATATTGAAAACTTGCCGGCTCATCAGCTAAAAGATACATTTGAGGTAAATGTATATCCGGCCTTTTACCTGTCGAAAGCAGCTTTACCCTATTTACCGGCAGGTTCTTCTGTGATCTATACAGCTTCTGCCGAATATTATACTCCCAATAAAATGTTATTGGATTATGCTGCCTCTAAATTTGCTATAGTAGGTTTTAGCAGAGCTTTCTCCAAACAGGTTATAGATAAAGGGATACGGGTAAATACGGTATGCCCCGGACCGGTGTGGACTCCATTGGAAGTATCCGGTGGTAATCCGGATGAAGGAATACCTGTACATGGACTGGAAACGCCGATGAAACGCCCTGGACAACCTGTGGAGTTGGCGGGTGTATATGTTTTTTTGGCTTCTAATGAATCTACCTATGTAATCGGTGAAGTATATGGAGTAACCGGCGGATTAAGTAATAAATAACTTGGTTTTGCAGCAAAATGACAAATCAGAAACAGGCAATAGACATTATACTCAAACGTATTGAGCCGCTCAGCTGGTGGGTGGATATGAAACCCCTCTTCAGTTAATGATCTATGGGGAAGATCTTGCCGGGAGTGAAGTAACGGTCGAACAGCAAGGAATAAAGGTAAAACAGGTACATACCGCAAATAGCCCGAACTATTTGTTTGTAGATGTGGACATTTCACCCGATGCCCGGCCTGGAGAATATACTTTCCGGGTCAGTAAAGGAAATAGGGTGACTACCTTTAATTACCTTATCAATAAGCGCCGGGGGAATTCAGCCCAACGGACGAGCTTTAGCGCTGCCGATACAGTCTATCTATTAATGCCCGACCGTTTCTCAAATGGTGATCCCTCTAAGGATAGCACGCCGGATACAGTAGAAAAACCGGACTGGGCAGAACCTTTCGGGAGGCATGGAGGCGATTTGCAGGGAGTAATTAACCATATGGATTACCTGGCCGAGCTGGGAATAACAACTTTGTGGATCACACCTCCGCAACTGGATAACGAACCGGAGTAATCCTACCATGGATATGCCTGTGCCGATTATTATCATATCGATCCCCGGTATGGTACAAACGACCTGTATAAAGATTGGTAAAGGAGGCACACCGAAGAAAAATCAAAATGATTATGGATACAGTTCCCAACCATTGCGGTACTGCCCACTGGTGGATGCAGGATTTACCTTTCCATAACTGGATCCATAATGATAAAGGATTTACCCGTTCTAATTACCGGCTGGCAACCATCTCCGACCCTAACTGTTCACAATCCGACCAGCAGCATACTGTAGATGGGTGGTTTGATCGTTCTATGCCGGATATGGCTATGGAAAATCCCTATGTATTACAATACTTTAAGCAATTATATATCTGGTGGGTGGAATGGGCAGACCTGGATGGTTTGCGGGTAGATACCTTCCCCTATAATGATAAAGAAGCGATTGCAAAATGGACAAAAAACATATTGGAAGAATACCCCAACCTGAAGATCGTAGCTGAGTGCTGGCATTCGGCTCCACCTATTGTGGCTTACTGGTTGGGCTCGGTTCCGAATACAGACGGATATAATTCTTATTTACCCTATGTGATGGATTTCCCATTGCAGGAAATAATCGGAAAAGCGCTTGCCTGTGACGAACCGGAATGGGATAAAGGGATGAATGCACTGTATGAAGCCCTGGCACTCGATTTTGTATATGGAGATGCCCGTAAGTTGCTTATTTTCCTGGATAATCATGATACGGAACGTTTTGCAGATCTGATAGAAGGAGACCTGGAAAAAATAAAGATGGGTATAACCCTGCTGGCAACTTTGCGTGGCATACCCCAGCTTTATTATGGGACAGAGTTTGGTTTCCGTACGGAAGACTCGTCTACACAGGATGGGGGAGCCCGGCGTGATTTTTCCGGAGGATGGGAATCCGACCGAAAAAACTTCTTTAAATGCCATAACTGTTCAGCAAAAGAAAAAAGTATTTATCAACATACAAAGAAGCTCTTTAACTGGCGTAAAACGGCTACTGCTGTACATATAGGTAAAACGATCCAGTATCTGCCTGACGGCAATACCTACAGTTTTGTAAGATATACGGATACACAGGTCGTTTTTGTTTTTCTCAATAATACTGCAGAAGAATTTTCTCTGGAATGGGATAGGTACAGGGAATGTATTCCTGCTCACCTGGAAGGAAGGAATATACTGGAAGATAAAAGAATAATAGCAGATACGGTGCTAACCATACCTGCTCATACTTCTGTGGTGATAGATTTCAGGAAAGAATAATTTTTTCTTTCCTGCTGTGTAGGTACTCTTCTGTCTAAATAGTAGAGTACCTATGGCAGTTCTTTATTTCCCTCCGCCAAAACTAAAACTCACAGGTATATATTGTGGCGCAGGTATCGTTTTGTTTCCTACCCGGAGCGATGGTTTGATCTGTAATGTCACATTTGACTTCTCATTACCTACACCAATAAAATTCTTCACTATATTCTCAACCGCATTTTTTGAATCGCCACTTAATAAAGTAGCCAGGTCAAAACTGATAGCCAGCGGCAGGAAGCCTGTACTATTGGCTGCTATATTTAATGGTTGGTTAAGTGCTCCCCGGGTAAATTCCACATGGTCTATCTGAAGAATATAATCAAGGCCTGATAAAGCGGCCGGATTATTGTTTGGGTTTGTTACTCCCAGGTTGACTGTTAAACTCAACGGAAGGGATGAATTATTTCCTCCTAATAAAGCCATTATCTTTGGCACAGCTGCAGGAGATACTCCTTTCGAAAGATTGATCCCGGCTAGGGTAAGCTGTGAAATAGAATCGTATTGATATTTACACTGGGTCATCGTGTAGGCCTGGCCTACATGTTGTGTAACACTGCATCCCTGGAGAACGCAAAGGAAAGTAATAAGAACAAATGGGAAAATTTTGTTTGATTTCATATTGAAATATAAATTATGCCTTTTAGGTAAATAACAAATCTACATACCTGGTCAAGATCCTCAACCCTCTTAAATAATAGATGTGTATTCGGTTTATAAAGCTGCATCACGGGTGTATTATATACCCTTACCCCATACCGGGCTCTTTGCGAAATCATATCTCTTGAATCCATTGCATCCATAAATTTTTTCCGACCAACAGACAACGGCTGCTGAAATCGTCGGAAAACTATACGGAGCTTTACAGCAACAGGTCCTGATGGTATCCATGAAAGAGGTTTTCGGCTGGCTCACTATTTTCAGCCTTTGTGGCCTGCTGGCCTTCCTTATAAAAGAAAGCATCTTTCGTCCGCGCTATGCCATCCATCCGTGCTACTGGATGATCAGGCGATATGTCAAACATGAATTACGAATGCGGCAGAAATACCGGGAGGAACGGAAAAACGCTTCCTGATACATTCTCCTGCCATCAAGCCGGGGAACAGGCTATTTTTTGGTCGGAAGATTTTTCGTCGAAGGGGTAGAAAGATCTCCTTCAACGAAAATTATTCTTCTATGGCTAATTCCATTCTTTGCAAAATGTACTGTTAGATAGAAAATACCCTTACTGCAAATATAAAAATGATTTTTTAATATATCCGGGAGTAAAGGGAAAGAAAGGCAATTACAGATCTCCCTGCAACACCCGGTTAGCCACCCACGCCCAGAGGTTGGCCAGCAGAATATCGGCTTCGTTACTAATGGTGCCTTTACCGGTCAGGCGGGTTCCTTGCTGGGCTCCCTGGCTGGAATAATAGAGGTCGAGGTCGCCACAATAGATAATTCCCCGTTGCATATCCAGACCCAGTACGATACCTCCCCGGCCGCCGAGCAGTATGGGGGTGATCTGGTGGGCGTGGGCGGCTTCGGGTGTTATTTCGCCGTGGGTGGTATCGTAACAGCGGAATTCGAGTGCATCGGTCACCTTTCCGAACACCCCGTCGGTAAGGAACACAGGGGCTTCCGGGGAAAGGGTAAAAGGAGATAGGTTTTCCGGATAGAAATGGATGGCATAATCTTCCGGATTGGTAGTACCTGGCTGCGAAGTAAATCCCTGTTGATTCAGCCACAACCGGTTGGTACCATAGCTGTCGAATTGTACGACCAATACCCGGTTATCGCTCCTGTCTAGCCAGTTGTTTATTACTGTGACGTCGTTTTGATTCAGTGTACCGGCATAGGTCAGGTAAAGCACGTCGTACGATTCTACGATTTCCTGCCGTAGGTTGTAGCTCCCCAGTCCGCCGAACAGGAAACCCTGAATATTCATCGTACCGTATTGCCCGAAGTTACTGCTGTTTTTTTTGCCAGTTCTACCAGTCCGCCGGCCCGTTGCAGCGGAGTGTTCGATCCATAGATCCCGTTGCCCCAAGTCCCGATTTCCAACGTAGAGCCGTACACATAGATGTAACGGCTCTCCTGCCGGAAGGAAGATTGGGTAATGGTAACGGTTAGCTTCATATTTCCTGCGGTAATAAGCAGCTGGCGGGTATAGGCAGCTTCAGTGTTATTGCTTTGCAGGTTGGTAACGGTAATCAGGCTGCCGTCGGGGCTTATGCGGACTTTGAACAGATGGCCGGAATCTTCCATGCTTCCGCCCCGCGCAATCCCTTCGGGCAGGAGGTTACCGGCCTCGTCCAGCCAGTTGACCTGGTAGGCCGGCAGGTCGGTACCGACATGGATCTCCACCATAGAAGCACTATAGAAGGAGAGGGTGGTCTGGCGGGTGGAAAGGCCGAAGAAGTGGGCACCGTCGAAATCCATCCAGGTAGTATTTTCGTTCCACTCCCTGACCGAAACGGCTACCAGGGTAGCATCGTTGGTGGCCGCTTCGCCGGGTGTATCCCAGCCCGTACCCAGCACATTTTGTATTTCAAACACATATTTGTGGTTACGCAATACCTGCCCAAACAGCTCATCGTGAGCAGCTCCTTCGCCGGGCAGGAAGTCCATCTGGTAATAAGTCGGTTGGGTATCTCCCTGGTAGGTTCCTCCTACAATCACACAGGTCGCCTGCGTCCGGTTGTTGCCAGCTCCTGCCACCGCTTCCGATTCGGGGATATAGAGCCTGGCGGAAAGTTCCTGGCCGCCGGTTTCAAATACTGCTGTTTTATTCTCTTTTACCGTGTTACCTGAGGGAATGCTGAGGGCCGTTACTGCGCCGGTTGTTTCTTCATCTGGGATAAGTTGTACCAGGCTATTGATGCGGTATACCTGTACGGTTTGCAGGGTGAACAGGTGTTGTGCCGCTTTGCTGAGGGTAACGTCTACGCGGGCTACCGAGCGCATAAGGGAGAGCGACAGGCTGGTATGGGCAGTCAGTTCGCCAGGAAGGAGGGTTTGGCCTGTCATAGGCAATCCGCCGGCCAGCCCCTCTGCGGTGTAGGGAACGACCAGTTGGTTTTTTACCTGTGCTTCGGTGGTTCCTTCCGGCAGGCTGTAGATACTTTCCGATGGATTGGCTACCGTTATTATTTCAGTGGCTGGGTGGTATAGAGCAAAAGGGCTTCGAAGCTATAGGTATTTTGTCCTGTATGAACCAGTGAGCGTGCCTGTGCATACCGTTTATAGCTGTATTGACCTGTTGCCGGTTGCCATTCAAACAGCAGTACCGCTACCTGGTTTACCTCCGATTCGTACAAGGTAGTGCCGGTTATTGCCCGGTTACTGCCGGGCAGGGTGGTGGCAGGAGCAGCCAGTTGTATCCGCAGGGTCAATTCTTCATGGCCCGGACCGCCGGGAAGCTCTGTACCGGTTGCGGTACAAGCAGCAACGAAAAGGAAAAGTAGCAGTAAATACAGATAAGAATTTGTTTTCATTCCGGGAATAGGTTGGGAAAGATTGGAAAAGTAAGAAAAAAGGCCAGGAAAAAAGTGTGAATCCAGTGGTGGCCGGAAGATTTCTTGAGGCCTGTCCCATAGACTGGCCTTAGCCAATAGGACGGCCGATCTTAGCCCAGGGCAATGTCCTGTTGTGTTCAGCAGATTTTAACCGTAGTTAATTCAATGATTGTCTAAACACGAAGCAATAAAAATAAAAGGCCTTAGTTCCCCGCGCAGGCGGGTCTATGGTACAGGATACAAAAACTTTTCAGATAATAGGTGAAACATCAATCGTTTTCCAGTCCATTACCCGTACTTCCACCATTACGTCGTCGCCTTCGCCGGTATCCGGGTCGGTTACCAGGTTGGAATCGTCGAAGGTAAGATGGCTGATACGGTACAGGTAGCCTGCATCGAGGCTGTTTACTTTTTCGATGGCTCCGGTCACACTATTCTTAGCGGTGAAACCTTTGATAACAAGGTACCTGTCGTCCAACGGTGCGTCTTCGCTATTGGTTACATGGGTCAGCCGGATAATCAGCCGGACTACTTTGTATTCGTCGGCAGCCGTACTACCAAACACATGGTAGGCCCATACTTTATCTTCGTTAGAAAGGGAGGTGCCGGGCATCATTTCCAGATCTAACAGGTCGTACATGGTAGACAGGGTGCTGTCGTATCCGTCTGGTGTGTATTGAACTAAGCCGGTTTTATTTTCCAGGTTTACCTGTGAACGGGTATAAAAATGATCCATGTAAATTCCTTCCGCCTCAAAGCTCAATACGCCTGTATAGGTCATTTTAGCCAGTTCGATCCGGGTATTTACGGGGATAAGCAGGATACTGGCACAAAGCGTACCTTCCGCAGGTTTGTTTTCACCTGTCCAGCCGGTCGAACCAGGGGTATAGGCAACCAGTGGCGCTTCGCCGGTCAGCAGGGTAAGTAAGCCGTCTCCCTGACTGTTCCGGTTGACGGTTTCGATATCCAACAGGCTTTTTTCAGGTCGCCCAGGGTGGTTACACCTGGTAATACATCGAAACTGGCAGTATTGTTAATACTGGCAGTATTGTTAATATAGTTGCCGATTACATATACATGCCCAGCCTCCCGGTGTATGTTTTCAAACGTTACGCCTGCGGCAAGCTGTTCGAGGGTGATGCCGGTTGCTTCACCGGTTTTGTTGGCCCGGCGGATGGTCCGGATCAGTGCCGCATCGGTATCTCCGTCGGTAAAGAAAATAGCCACGTCGTTCAGGATGGCAGGGCTACTGGCAAAGGAATTTTCGGTTGACCGGGTACCGGCTGTCCCGACGTCGAATATAAGGAACACATCTTTGGTTGCATTAGGTTCTGGTATAAACGAAATGTTGTCTTTCGTACAGGAAATCATCAGTGCGCTGCACAGCGCTCCGAATAAAACCGCTTTCAGTTTCATAAGTTGGCAAATTGTTTAGTTAGTAAATAATGTAAATTTGTCTTTTGTTATCTCTGTTAAATAAATCTTATTATCAAGGCGGCCGTTGGTAAGGATGGTTGTTTGTATCCCGATCTCAAAAATGTTTAAAACTATTTAACCGTTCCGGCGTATTGTAAATCCATACAAAAGTAATGTTCTATCCTGTTTGCGGGTTGCGACCGGTAAGGTTGGCATCGGTTTTTATTTTCTGTTAAAGTGGTTTTTCCTCCGGATGGTTTCGGAAACAGGCAAAACGCTACCGGCCTTTAGCGGTAATGGATATTCCCGCAACGAGCAACCGGCGGATTGCTAGTATCGAAACCGGCGGCTTGTTTTTCAATGTTCCCGGGTAAAGGAGAGAATCCATATACCCCGCAAATGCAGCCCGGCCGGTAGCCTATTTTAATAACTACGGGGAAAACTCGTAATTAAATAGTATAAAAACTCGTAATTAAATAGTATATTTGCCGGTAAATAGGACCGTATATCCCTTAGATGAAACATTTTTTATTTATGACGTTAGTTGCCTCTGCTATAGTAGCTCCGGCCCGGGCGGGCCTTACTGATAATTTACGTGTTACGGAACATATATTGAGTAACGGGCTTACCGTATGGCTTAACCCGGATACGACACAAACCAAAGTTATGGGTGCGGTGATTGTAAAAGCCGGTGCCAAAGATTGCCCGGATACCGGTATTGCCCATTATTTCGAACATATGATGTTCAAAGGAACCGATAAGATCGGTACGATGGATTACGAAGCCGAACGCCCTATACAGGAAGCAATCGAAGCCAGATATGACGAGCTGGCCCGCACCAAAGAAGAACGGGTACGCCAACAGCTCCAGCAAGAAATTAATGAACTTACCGTAAAGCAGGCTGAATATATCATACCCAACGAGTTTAACCGCCTGATATCCAAATATGGCGGTACCAACCTGAATGCCGGTACTTCCTACGATTTTACGGTATATTACAATATGTTCTCGCCGCAGTATATTGTCCAATGGGCGGAACTGAACAGCGAGCGGTTGCTTAACCCGGTGTTCCGCTTGTTCCAGAATGAGCTGGAAACGGTATATGAGGAGAAGAATATGTATGGCGATTTTATCGGTGGCCAGGCAATGGAACGGCTAATGAAGCGCTATTTCGAACCTCATCCGTATGCCTATCCGATTATCGGGAGTACGGAGAACCTGAAAAATCCCTGCCTGTCGGAAATGCGCCGGTTTTTCGAAAAGTATTATGTAGCCTCAAACATGGCCCTGATCCTGTCGGGTAATATCGATATGGAAACGATTCTCCCGATACTTGAAAATACCTTCTCGCGGATTCCCCGCGGCGAAGCTCCCCAACGGGAAGTCGTAGCGGTTCCTCCTTTTAAAGGGAAGGAGAAGATGGCGATCAAACTGCCGGTTCCGCTGGTTAAAGCTTCGGGGTTTGGTTTCCGGGGTGCACCCGCTTTTCATCCCGACCAGGCTGCCCTGAGTATTGCCGTACGGTTACTCAATAATGCCAGTGGTACCGGTTACCTCGACCGCCTGATGGTCGACCGCAAGCTAATGGCTGCTATGGTGATGAATGAGGCATTAAATGAAGCCGGTATCCTGGTGGTAGGTGCTTTGCCCCGGCTGGTGTTGCAGACAACCGGTTCCGCCGAGAAGCTGGTGTGGAAAGAGATTGAACGGATAAAGAAGGGTGACTTCAGCGACGACCTGTTCAACAGCCTGAAACTGGAGTTGAAACGCGAATATGCTACCGCACTGGAAAACCTCGATGCCCGCGGCCTGGTAATGATGCGCCTGTTCTCGCAAGGGAAGAAGTGGAAGGATTACCTGGCGGAGATCGAGCGGACGGAACAACTTACCCGCGACGATGTGGTACGGGTGGCCCAACAGTATTTCGGGACTGACTACCTGTATGTAAAGAAGAAAACTGGCAAGTATCCGAAAGACGACCTGCCGAAGCCGGAGTATGCCCCGGTAGTACCCTACCATGCCGAAGCCGTATCCGCCTATGCCCGGAAGCTGGACGAAATGCCTGTACGGGTAGTAGAGCCGCATTTTATCAATTTCGATACCGACGTAACAACGGTGGAGCTCTCGCCGCTGGCAGCCTTATATATAGCGCCCAATCCGTTGAATGATATTTTTACCCTTTTCCTCTCTTACCGCAAGGGTACGCTGGAAGAGCCCTTGCTGAAACAGCTTGCCAATTACCTGCCTTTCCTGGGTACCGAGGGCCGTTCGTTCAATGAGTTCCGTACCAAATTGCAGGCAGCCGGTGGTTCGCTTACTTTTGAAGCCAACGAGCGCGATTTCATGGTCCGTATTTCGGGTTTCGACAACCGTTTCCCCGAGGTGATGGAGCTGGTAGGTGAATTCTTTACTACTGCCAAAGCCGACCAGAAAAAGATATCGCAACTGGCTGAAGAGGCACGGGTTACCCGGAAAGCTTTCGAGAAGTCGAGCGATGATATTGCTGCCGCCGTACTGGAAAAGATCAAGTATGGCGATCAGTCGCGCTACCTTACCCAATTGTCGCATAAAGAGGTGAAGAAGCTGAAAGGAGAACAACTGACCGACCTGTTCAAAGAGATACAAACGGTACAATGCGACCTGCATTATGCCGGCAATTTACCGGTGGAACAGGTTGTCGGCGAGATAGAGCGCACCCTGCCTGTCCAACTGATCACCCTGCCGGAAAGTGAATACCGGAGGGAAAAACTGCATTATACTGAACCGCTGGTATTCTTCCTGAACCTGCCGGATGTGTTGCAAAGCATTATCTACGGTTACCTGGAAGGGGATACCAACGTGGGGATGGAAGATAATTATATCTCGCGCCTGTTTAACGGCTATTTTGGCGACGGTATGTCGTCGGTCCTGTTCCAGGAGATCCGCGAATTCCGTTCGTTTGCCTACCGGGTACGGGGTACCTATAAATTCCCCCCGCTCAGGTATAAATCCGAGCCGGGCGACTTTACTGCGATCCTCTCTACCCAGGCCGATAAAACAGTGGATGCAATGGGGGTATTTGATTCTTTGTTGAAAGAGATGCCGATTAAACCGGAAAAGATCGCCACCGTAAAGCAAACATTGGTTAACCAGGTGAACAACGATTATCCTTCATTCCGCCACCTGTCGGAAAAGATCGTGACCTTTAAGCGCGACGGATATGTAGCCGATCCTTACAAAGGGCTGCTCGACCGGTTGCCTGGTATGCAGATAGAGGATGTAACCGGTTTCTACGAAAGACATATCCAGGGGCATCCGGCCGTATACGTGGTAGTAGGAAATGAAAAGCGTATCGATATGGAAGGGCTGGCCCGTTTCGGACAGGTCAGGCGGATAAAAATAAAAGAGATTTACAGGTAACAGCCCGGTAATAGATAAAGACAGATGTATAGTAAAGAGGAGCTGAAAAAGCTGAAAGTTGAGTTCTGGGAGAGTTTTGCCTTCTATTGCGAGGTACAACCTTACCTGTGCGACAGGAAAAAGATGTGGATACTCTATAATACCAAAGTGAAAGGAGTGGAGCTGAAGTTTGATGCCAGCCGCCATGGGGCACAGGTAATCCTGGAGATCAACCACCGCCGGGAAGAAGACCAGCTGGAAATGTTCGAACGCCTTTCGTAGTATAAGGAGATGCTGGAAACTGGATTCCCGGATGGATTAATATGGGATGTGTGCTTTGTTCGCGAAACCGGCAACGAGGTAGCCCGTATTTATACCGCCTGTGAAGGAATAGACCTACACCGCCGCCAGGACTGGGGAGAGTTTTTCCGTTTCATGGCCACCCGGATGTATCAACTGGAAAAGAATTTTTTATCGATTGCCGAATATTTAAGAGACTGAGTATATCCTATGAAAAGACCTTTAACAACCTACTACTTTACCTGCCTCTTCCTGCTGGTTGCCTGCCTGGCGGGTTGTAGACAAAGTACCATGGATTCTTCGTTGACAGATACAGGTGTAAGCCGCGAACTGGCAGTGTTCCGCTAGGCTAATTACCGGGATGTACGGTACGAGCTTGCCTTTTATATTCCGGCTGTAAAGCAGGATCAGGTAGCCGGAAGCGTTACTATCAGCGTAGCGCTTGCTTCGCCACAACCGCTTATTATCGATTTCAGGGCAGAGCCGGAACAGGTTACCGCTGTAACGGTAAACGGGGAACAGGTGCCCTACTGGGTAGCAGATGAACACATCCTGATTGACCAGGCACATAGCCGGGCCGGTACGAATGAGATCGCCATCTCTTTTATTCCTGCCAACCAGTCGCTGAACCGGCGGGAAGAATTCCTTTATACGTTGCTGGTGCCTGAGCGGGCACGTACCTTATTTCCCTGTTTCGACCAACCGGGCCTGAAAGCCCTTTATACCTTAACCCTGGAAGTACCAGCTGCCTAGGAGGCTGTATCCAACAGCCCGGTTATAAGCACCACCCTGCTTCCGGAAGTGAACCGCAAACAGCTCTGTTTCGGACAAACAGAGCTGTTGAGCACCTATCTTTTTTCTTTTATAGCCGGTATCCTGAGCCGGGAAACCTACGAACGTAACGGACGAAGTATTTCCGTGTACCACCGGAAAACCGATCCCCGGAAAGTAGCCCAATGCCCGGATATAGCAGCTGAAGTATTCGATGCACTGGAATGGCTGGAAGCCTATACGGCAGTTCCTTATCCCTTTGCCAAATACGACCTGGTTATCCTGCCCGGTTTCCAATACGGGGGAATGGAGCATACGGGGTCTACGCTATACAACGACAGGCGGATGTTCCTGAACGAAAGCGCGACCCTGAACGAACGGTTAAGCCGCAGTGCTTTGATTGCCCATGAAACGGCACATATGTGGTTTGGCGATTATGTAACGATGGAATGGTTTGACGATGTATGGACCAAGGAGGTATTTGCCAATTATTTGTCGCCCTGATGGTAGAACCGCTTTTCCCGGATATCAACCACCGGCTTAATTTTATCTTTTCCTATGTGCCCCGGGCTTATTCGGAAGACCGCACGGCCGGTTCCAACCCGGTACGCCAGCCATTGGATAATTTACGGAGTGCGGGATTGGTATATGGTAATATCATCTACAATAAATCTCCGGTGGTGATGGAGATGCTGGTTCAGTTAATGGGTGCAGAGGCTTTCCGGAAGGGGATACAGGAGTACCTGCGTACCTATGCGTATGGCAATGCTACCTGGGATGGCCTGATCGGGATACTGAACAGCTATACTGCACACGACCTGGCTACCTGGAGCCGGATATGGATTAACGAGAAAGGAATGCCAACCCTGACTGCAAGGGTAGAAGGAAACGAACTGGTCGTACGACAAAGCGATCCGTTTGGCCGCGGACTGTGCTGGCCGCAACCGCTTACTTTTATGGTTGCCGGTAGTAATGGGGTAGAGGAAGTACCTGTTATGCTGACCGAACAGACGGATGAAATACGGGCTCCATTCCCTGCTACAGACACAGCCTATGCAGTAATACCCAATACAGACGGGCGGGGATATGGTTTTTTCAGGCTTACGGAAAAGGATGCCCGTGCATGTATGGCTACCCTCCGTACGGCTGCAAGCGAAACCCTGAAAGGCAACCTGCTGATCGTCCTGCATGAAAATTTGCTTAACCGTACCATACAACCAGAATGGTTTATGGAGGAAATACTGGAATACGCCGCCCATGAGCAGAATCCGTTGCTTTTCCCGGTAGCCCTCGATTATATAGATAATTGTATCCGGTTGTTTAACCCGGAACGTTCGCCCATAGAAAAAGCACTTTGGCAAATGGTGGTATCTAATCCCGAACCGACTTTCCGTTTGCAGGCATTCCGCCTGTACCGCTCGGTTGCCCGTTCGGAGGAAGCGTTGGGACGTTTGTACAGGATCTGGCAGGAGCAGGAGCCTCCGGCGGGTTGTAACCTCAGTGAAGAGGATTATATCCGCCTGGCTTACCAACTGGCGGTTTGTATGCCTGCCCGGGCGGAACAGCTTATCCCGGTACAGGAGGCAAGGATCAGTAATCCTGACAGGCTGGCCGAATTCCGGTTTATATCGCCTGCCGTATCGCCTCATAAAGAGATACGCGACAGTGTGTTCAATGCTTTACTGGTTGCCAGCAACCGGCGTATCGAGCCCTGGGCTGCGGCCGCTTTGTCTTACCTGAACCATCCGGTGTATGGCCGGGAGGCAGTAAGCTATATCCGCCCGGCACTGGATATTTTACCGGAGGTACAACGTACCGGCGATATCTTTTTCCCTGCCAACTGGATACGGGCATTGCTGTCGGGCCATCATACGCCGGAAGCCCGTGAAGAGGTAAACCGCTTTTTTAGCAATAACCCCGGTTTTTCGCCTATGCTAAGTAGCAAGATCCGCCAACAGGCCGACTTCCTGTACCGGATGGACTAATATGTACCTGATTTAATTCTACTAAAAACTCATGAGAACAATGAAGAACGAACACATTGGCTGGGTAGACCTGTTGCGGATCGTAGCCTGTTTCCTGGTAGTAGTTTCCCATAGCTGTGATCCTTTTGTAGGGATATTTGATATGGATTCGCCCGAATTCCTGGCCGGTGCGTTGCTGGGTAGCCTGGTGCGGCCTTGTGTACCGCTGTTTGTGATGATGTCGGGGGTATTGTTACTTCCGGTCAACATGGATATGGTTACTTTTTATAAGAAAAGGGCCCGGCGGTTGTTAGTCCCTTTTGTATTCTGGTCGCTGATGCTCCCGGTGCTTTATTACCTTTATTTTCATGTAGCCGGGGTAGAAACAGTAAGCCCGAATATCGATCCGGAAGGGTTTACGTGGGAGATGACCCTCCGCAAGATGTATACCTTCATTTTCAATTTTAATTATGATACTACTCCTCTCTGGTATTTATATATGCTGATTGGGTTATACCTGTTCATGCCTATGATCAACCCGTGGCTGGTACAGGCTAAAAAGAGTGAATTCCATTGTTTCCTGGAGTTCTGGCTGTTTAGTTTATGCCTCCCTTATATACAGATGGCGGCACCTGCGTTAGGATATATGGGTAACTATGGGCATATGGGGCTGTTGGGTACCTGCGACTGGAATGTATATGGTACGTTTTATTATTTCTCCGGATTCCTGGGTTACCTGGTGCTGGCTTATTACCTGGTACGTTATCCGCTGGACTGGAGCTGGGGGCGTACGCTGGGCATAGCCATCCCGCTGTTTATCATAGGGTATGTGGTAACCGCGGGTGGTTTCCTGATGACCCAGACTTATTATCCGGGTAGTTATGCCGAACTGGAGGTTTTCTGGTATTTTGCCGGGATGAATGTATTTGCCATGACAGTTTCCGTGTTCATTATTATCCAAAAAAAATAACGATAAAGCCATCGGTCCGGATGCAGAAAACGGCTACCCTTACATTCGGTATTTACCTGTGCCACTTTGTGGTTGTACAGTTGGGGTATGATTTAGTCTATACCCATGTACAGGCTCCGGCCATTATAAAGATATTATTGATTGCAGGATTTGCCTTTACCCTTTCCTTACTGGTTACCTGGGTGATGAGCTTGAACAAGGTAACAAAAAGGTTTGTGATGTAAACTTATTCGTTACCGGAAAAATATGTAAGCCCAAAGCGGGAGGAGAGTTGTATAAACTTTCTTCCCGCTTTTTTGTTTTAGGAGTATAATTACTATGCTAAAATAACATTATCTATGAAAAAATTATACCTCCTTGCCTTCCTGTTGGCAGGATATGTTACTGCGTGGTCGCAGTATCGGGAAAACCAGACAGATATGGACCGGTTACTCTGGAATAGTGAGAAACTCAATATCCTGTTTGATACACGTGTGGACCTGGAAAACATAATCAATAATCATTCCTCTGACGAATTTTCTTTTAAAGGACAGATAGTACGCATCTGGCTGGTGGGCGAGATCTATCCGGGTATCCGTTACCGCGTACGGCACCGGCTCAATAAGTTACAAACGCCCGAACGGGATGGGTACAGAGCTGCCACCGATCATGCGTGGGTTTCTTTTGATGCGGGCAAACGGTGGACATTTACCGTTGGGAAGCAATCGGTACAGATTAGCACCTTCGAGAATGATTATAATGATGCCGATGTGTACCTGGGTAGTATGGTTTATTATACCTTTGATGGTTCAATGACGGGAGTGAATACTGCTTTCAAGCCGGGTAAACAGGAATTTAACTTTCAGGTTACCAATTCGGATGCACCTATCTTCGCCAATGAATCCCATAAATACCGGGCGGTTGCCTTTAATTTTATGTGGGCAGGTAGCCTGTTCAACGATGTGATCCGTACCCGGTGGAGATACGGAACCTTTCAGCATAATAAAGATAAATTCTATAATTGGCTGACTTTGGGTACACAATTGAATATTGGTCACTTCACCACCGAATTCGATTATTATGAGGGTACACGGCAGGCTGATTATGGCGACCTGGTAATGGCCGACTCGTTGGGTTACCGCTATGTACACGACCAGTCTATCTCGTTAAACCTGAAATATAACTTCGGCAAATGGCGTCCGTTCGTTAAAGGCATCTGGGATAAAAGGTATGACAAGGAGTTTGACGATACGGCTTACCGCTCGCTGGGGATACAGGGTGTGGTTGAATTCTACCCGTTTACGGATGCACGTCTGAAAGACCTTCGTTTTCATGCTGCTTATACATTTAAAAGTACCGATTACCGGGGAGCTTTTAACCAGCTACCCAACACCAACGTAAATACTTTCCTGGTAGGGATGCGCTGGATCTTTAAGGTAAAATAGGCTTTCTACAATGGCAAGGATATGCTTTCCCTGCCTGAGGATATTTGGATGGACCATCCCCGGACGCTGCTTAGTCCAAAGCTGTTATCCGGCCGGCCATCCGGAAAGAGGGGAGTGGGTACGGCTTGTATCTCCAGCGCATTTAACAGGCCTTGCAGGAGGTTTACCTTCTCTGCTATAGTTCCATACGCAGAGTTGATCACCTGGTCGGCTGTACGGATACGGAAAGCTGTTTCCGGCAGGCCAAGGCACGAGGTATCTATGCGGTTGGTTATGTAGTTGTACAGGCTTCCAACTTGTTCCTGCTCTGTTTCCGACGCTTCCGTTAACGCTTCGGCCAGGGTCAGGAGCTGTAGGTCGCCGGCAATGGCAAACCGGCTGTAAAGGGTTTCCAATGCTTTTTCCGTAGTAGGATAGGTAGAAACTGTGAGCAAGGATTCTTCCTGTCGGGTGCCGGAGGCTGGTAGGTTGTTTAGCCGCCATGTGATTGCCAGGCTGGTACCGTCTTCCCTCTTTTCTTCTTTAAAAGATGTTCCTGTTAGCCTGTAAAACAAGGGCTTTACGGCAGGGACGGTAAGTTGCACAATATATTCTTTTACCGGAAAAGGCTGGGTTATCTGTTCGTACATATCCAGTTCCGGCAGATAACCGGGTTTGGAAGTGATAGAGAAATCCAATACCAAGATATCTCCCTGCTTTATCTCTTCATAGCAAAATACAACCTCTTTCAATTGGCTCCAATCGGGCGACCGGACTGCACCGGCAGGCAGGACTTCGAGTATGGCTGTCTCTGCCAGGGGTATTTCTTTGCCTTGCTGATCTTTTACCAGGGCTTTATGGATGGTTAATTGCTGCCAGGCCGGATCGTATAGCACATTCCGGTGGATATACCTGCCTGTTTCCCGTTTGCTTATATTCGGTTGGAGTTCCATTGTAAAACGATATTTCTGGCTATTATCCGGATGTAGGGTATAGTGCCGGGAGAGGTGGTTGCATATAACCTGTAGGTTGGAAACAAGGTTTACAGGAACAACTGGGAATGTTTCGATTGCTTTTGGTTTCGGTTCTGCAAACGCTATTTCATATTCAATCCGGTCGCCGGGCTCTAACCGCCCTGTTTCAAGCATAATTTCTTCTGTACCATAATAAATCCCGGAGGCAGGAATTTTATACCTGTAAGCCCGGGTGATATCTAATCCGGTTACATCTGTATTAGCCCGGTAAAGGGTTGCCGTCCGGAAGGAAGGATTTTCCGATAGGGGCGGGTAGGTGTAACGAAGTACACGGTATTCCAGGGCTTCCTTCCAATTGGTTATTTCTATGGTATGCTTAACGACCGGCTGGCCGTTGGCTGCATTCAGGTCGGAAATATCCGGTAATATTCCTATGAGTATAATAAGAAAATATCGTATACCATTCATGCTTTACTGAAATTTACTGCTCATTTAACCTGATGCAAATATATCATTTTACCAGGAATAGCAGCTACAGAAAGCATATTCCTGTTGATTTTGGCGGAATTTAGGTATATCAGTCATCAATTTGTGTATATCTATATAAATAAAGCCACTTATCTTTGTAATGTACCTTTTATTATAGATAGATAATTAATTTACGTTAGACCAAAGATGATCAGATTCGATAATTATAATAAAAGGGAAACTATATATTCTCAGGGTCCTGGCCAGGATGCGAATCCGCAGGACTCTTTAAAAAAAGGTCCGGGGTTTTAGCGAAAACTCCGAACCTTTTTCCATATATCCTTTGAGTATTTAAATAATATGATTATCCGCATAATGTCCTATTATAAATTCTGGATTTGAAGTCG
>JAJPZJ010000114.1 GCA_021204405.1 Tannerellaceae bacterium
TAAAACATTCATATGATGTTCAATAAATCAACGGACATTATGCGGATAATCATTTACTGTTTTATTCTTCAATTGCTTCCGGTAAATAAAAATGTTACGGCTGTATACGAAAAAGCCTGTCGACTGCCCTAAGATCAGGATCGGATCATGCCGTATAATTCCATACAACGTAATAATAGACGAACCTGCCAGGCTGATTACCCAGAAGCCCACCGGCAAGACCGATTCGCCCAGTTTATGCGAATAATACCACTGGTAGACAAAACGCAGGGTAAAAATTACCTGTCCGGCCGAACCGAAAAGGAGCAGCCATAAAGGTACATTATCACTTTTAAAGAAGGTATCCACAAAGGTGGCTGCATCCTTCAATACAAACGCAGCAGCCAATACGGGTGTAACGAACAGCGGGATACGAACCAGCCAGTGGAGTTTCTTCCAGAGCCCCTTTTCATTGAGGTTCCAGATATAGATATAATAGGCAATAAACTGTCCAAGGATAATAGAAAAGTCATCGCGGAGCCATCCGTAAATACACAACAGGTAAGCCCCCATGATACTGAATATCCAATAGATTGCCGGCGAGACCACTTTCTTTGTCTTCTCCGACAAAATCCACTGACTGAACATCCGGGCCGAAAAGAACGCCTGGGCTACCAAACCAATAATGTAGATCATGCGCGTTGCTTACCTGGTTATATTTTCGTCGGCTATCGAATAGTTGATATATCTCTTTTTCATCCAGCGGTAGGCGAAACAGTCCATAAAGGGAGAAACCAGCCTGTTCCACAAATGATATTTGGAAACACCTGCCACGCGTGGGAAATGGCGTACCGGCACCTCTTTAACCCGTCCGTGCTGCAACTGGATCAGCGCAGGCAGGAATCGGTGCATTCCGGTAAAGAAAGGAACCCGCTTGGCATACGTAGTATGCATGATTTTCAGGGGACAGCCGGTATCGGTCACCCCGTCGTTGGTCATCATCCTCCGGAAGCCATTGGCAATTTTAGATTGCAGGTTTTTAAAGAAGGAATCTTTGCGGTTAGCCCGTATCCCCATCACCAGCTCGTAGTCGGCAGCATAGGGTAACAATAGGTTGAAATCTTCCGGCGCTGTTTGCAGGTCGGCATCAATGTAGCCTGTATAATCCGACCAGGTCTGGTCGATACCCGCCTTGATGGCAGCACTCAGGCCGGCATTTTCCGCCAGACTGCAATAAAAGAAATGGGGGTTGCGGCTGCACACCTCTACAATACGTTCCAGGCTCCGGTCTTTGGAACCGTCGTTAACAAACAATACGCAGGCCGGTACGGAAGCCTCTTTCAGGTAAGAAGACAAGCGGGCTTCGAGAGCCTCCATATTATCTTCTTCATTATATATCGGTACTATAATAGTAAATTTATAGCCGGAAGTTTTATTCATGAATACCTATTATTAAATTCGGTGCCAAAGTTACAAATATATTACTTCTTTTTAACGATCGTCACCTCATTTATAAAAACAGGTACATATCTTTTATGGTTCTTGGGCCAGCGGTTATTGTCAAACCAGTCTACATGTTCAAGTTCAACCTGCCCGCGGATATGGGCAGACAACACCTCTTCAACCGGTTGTTGCGACACCAGGGCAAACGGCGTGGCAGCCAGCACTGCCTCCGGATCATTCAAATCAAGCGGTGTGATTTTCTTATAGGTTTCAAAAACCATCTCAATCCGCATCTCCTCGTCTGCCGGATAATGAAACGGCAGAGGTTTAAGCGCCTCCATATCCCGGGTAGCGCTGATACTCTTAAAGTCGCTGTTATGGACTACCACCTTTAGGTAAGGCAACAGGAACAGCTCGGCCACCATAAACAACACCACAACCCCAAACAGGAATCCATAGGCACGTACCTTAGCCGCACAGGCAAACAACCACCCGGCAACCGCCAGTAGCAGCGCAGCCACCACCCCAAATACTCCGGCAGACATATCCCCCGGGCGATACACAAAATAGTAAACCGCAGCCGGCAGGATAACCGCACAAACCGCAACCAGCCAGGTATTGATCCAATAAACCACCTTATCCTTTTTCGGCATACGCCCCCCGGCCTCCAGCCAGTACATGAAAAGATGCCCCATCATCAGCGCCGAAGGGATCAGGATCGGTAACAAATAGCGGCTTTTCTTTTCCGGCAGCAACGACATAAAGAAAAGCATCAGCACCGTCCACAGGAAAGAGAAAAGGTATCCCTTTTTATCGGCAACACGTGCTTTCCAATAGGGATAGCACAGGGCAGTTACGGTAACCAGCGACCAGATACCCGTTTCGAGGAAGAATTTCCAGTAATAATACCACGGGCGCACATTATAACTTGTCCAATTGGAAGCCTCTTTCTTAAAAACGAACGAAGCCACTTCCGGATGATACATATAGATATAAAGGTACCACCAGGTACTCACCACCACACACAGGAGCAGCATCCCTGCGACCCCTCCCCATTTACCCTGCATCCGCGGCCGGTATACCCATACATACCCACACACAAAAGGCAGCAAAAGCGCATAGAAAGAGACAGGCCCTTTACTGAGGAAAGAGAGCCCCAGAAAGATACCGGCCAGTAAGAAACCACCAACGGTATGCTTCTTGTCCCCCAGCGCACGTGCCAAATAATAGATCGCCCCCATCATAAAGGCATGGCAGTAGATATCCCAGGTGGCCGTCCGCCCCATCAGGATCAGGCTATAAGAGGTACAGAGGATCAGGGAAGAGACCAGCGCATAGGTGGCATTCCCCGTCAGCAGGCAGGCCAGTAAATAAAAGAAGACCACCAGCAGGCAGGCTGCCAGCCCGGCCATCGCCCGTTGTGCCACAATATTGTCGGGCGTGATATATTCTACTACACCGGCTATCCAGGTGGGCAAAGGAGGTTTCTCCAGCCGCAACTCCCCGTTCATGGTTGGGATCAGCCAGTTGTGGTCGCTTACCATCTCGCGGGCGGTAATCAGGTTGCGCGACTCCATGATATCACTCAGCAGGGCATTATTATTGATAAAGAAGGTACCACAGAAAACAACGGCCAAAAGTGCCCAGTGGGTTTTCTGTCTTGTTAAATTAGTATCGGTATGCATTATACAAGTGTTTCTCTGTTTTTATAGCGCACAAAAGTACAAAAAGGGATACGGTTTTACACCACATCCCTCCTAAAAAGTAGCTTTAGGATTCCCATAGAGCCAATTCAGTATAAATATAAACTAGTGTAGCAGATAGTTTGTAACATCTTTGTGCATGCAACTAATGCAGCTCCGTTTGCATCTATATAATTTGCATCTATATAAATAGAACTGTCTTAATAAATAGAACTGTCTTAGCGTATAAAATCTTTTCTTTGGATTATCCTGAAGGAAACCGATAAAAAAGCATATATTTGGAAAGGTGTTGAACTTATATAAAGAATGTTGTTTATGAAAAAGAATGTATTGTTTTTATTGTTTGCTTTGCTTGCCTCGGGCCCGCTTATTAGCTGCGACAATGAAAAAGAGACTGAAGAACCACAGGAGCCAGCGGTTGACGTGAGATTAGAAGAGATCCTTATATCCATCGCCTGTACGCCCGATATCCTTTTAGGGCAGAAAGATGATATCCTTGGCAAATGGTTATTAATACAAAGCCGGTATGGTTTGGAAAGCCGCGAACTAACCGACCGTTCCTGCGAAGGTATTATCTATCATTTTCTGCCGGGTAACAGGTTAGTGATAACGGCCGATGATACCCATCACCTGAATGGAGAATATGAATATACCTATAGGCCATGGACTACCCGGCTCCCAGGCCCTAATTTATTTATTCCGATTCCTGGTGCAGAATTTGGCGAATGGCGCTGCCTGGGAGGGGTGTATGACCAATATCTTTATATTACTGAAGGCAGCTCAGATTTATGGGGTGAAACTTTTTTAAGGATTGAATGAGAAATAAAAAACGGTAGGCTAATTTAGCCTACCGTTTTTTACAAATGATTATCCGCATAATGTCCTATTATAAATTCTGGATTTGAAGTCGGAG
>JAJPZJ010000023.1 GCA_021204405.1 Tannerellaceae bacterium
CCAGAATTTATAATAGGACATTATGCGGATAATCATTTTATGAAAAATAAAAATAATACACCTAATAAAACACCGAAGAATAATAAAACAAAATTATTCCGGTTCAACCTATACTGGATATATGGGCTTATATTCCTTATACTCATAGGGTTATACCTAACCAATGATTCTTCGACAACCAAAGAACTGGGGTGGACGGAATTTCAGAAACTGGCAAATGATAATGCATTTGACAAGCTGGTAGTTTTTAATAAGAAAAATTTAGTAGAAGCAACTGTCAAATCAGGGAAAAAGGGAGTTGTTTTTAAATCTGATACCACCCAATTAGGTAATAACCCGAAAGTATTTGTAAAAATACCTTCGGCTGACAAATTCTCCGATTTTTATGACAGGGCTATCGATGAATACCATATTGATACCCAGGTTAAATTTGAAGAAGGGGAAGAACCTTTCTGGAATTTCCTGATCTCTTTTGGCCCCTTTTTGCTCCTGATTATTATCTGGATTTTCCTGATGCGGCGTATGCCGGGTGCAGGTGGTGGCGATGCAGGAGGTGTATTCAATGTGGGAAAAGCCAAAGCCCAACTATTTGATAAAGATAACGACCAAAAAGTAACCTTCAAAGATGTTGCCGGCTTATCTGAAGCAAAACAGGAGGTAGAAGAGATTGTTTCTTTCCTGAAAAATCCTGATAAATATACGGAACTTGGAGGTAAAATTCCTAAAGGAGCTCTATTGGTAGGACCTCCGGGAACCGGGAAAACATTGTTGGCTAAAGCCGTAGCCGGTGAAGCAAACGTACCTTTCTTCTCTTTATCCGGTTCTGATTTTGTTGAGATGTTTGTCGGTGTCGGGGCTTCCCGTGTACGTAACCTGTTCCGTCAGGCGAAAGAGAAAGCTCCCTGTATTGTTTTCATCGACGAGATCGATGCCGTGGGCCGCGCCCGTAGCAAAAACGCCAATATGAATAGTAACGACGAGCGCGAAAATACACTTAACCAGCTACTGACTGAAATGGATGGTTTCGGTTCTAACAGCGGGGTAATTATCCTGGCAGCTACCAACCGGGCGGATATTCTTGACAAAGCATTATTAAGAGCAGGTCGTTTTGACCGTCAGATTCATGTGGAACTTCCCGACCTGAATGAAAGAAAAGAGATTTTCGGGGTTTATTTACGCCCGATCAAAATAGACGAAAGTATCAATATTGAATTCCTGGCCCGGCAAACGCCTGGTTTCTCAGGAGCCGATATAGCCAATGTATGTAATGAGGCTGCTTTAATTGCAGCACGCCAGGGCAAGAAATTTGTTCAGAAAGAGGACTTTATGAATGCGGTCGACCGGATTATCGGAGGATTGGAAAAACGTTCCAAAATAACTACAGCCGACGAACGCAGAAGTATTGCGATCCACGAAGCAGGCCACGCAACATTAAGCTGGTTGCTTGAACATGCCAACCCGTTAATCAAAGTAACCATTGTGCCCCGCGGAAAAGCACTGGGAGCTGCCTGGTACCTGCCGGAAGAAAGACAGATCACAACCAAGGATCAGTTACTCGATGAGATGTGTGCCACACTGGGCGGAAGGGCTGCCGAAGAATTATTCTTAGGTAAGATCTCCACAGGTGCATCCAACGACCTTGAACGTGTAACCAAGCAGGTGTATGCCATGGTAGTATACTTTGGTATGAGTGAAAGATTGCCTAACCTGAACTATTATGATTCAAGCGGTCAGGATTGGGGCTTCTCCAAACCCTATAGCGAAGAGACTGCCCGGCTAATCGACCATGAAGTACAGGAAATTATTAATCAACAGTTTGAGAGGGCTAAACAAATCCTTGCCGACCATGCGGCAGGCCATAATAAACTGGCACAGGTATTATTGGAAACAGAAGTGATTTATACCGAAGATGTAGAAAAAATCTTTGGTAAACGCCCATGGGTTTCCCGTTCGGAAGAGATTCTGGAACAGCAGGAAAAATCAAATATGGAAAAAGTAGTGGATGGCACTCCTGAAGATTTACCGGATGGTTCTGAAATCGGAGCCGATGAAACTTCCGAAGTATAAGGTAATAAATTTATAAAAAACATAAGTAGCCGGATAATATAAATATATATCATCCGGCTACTCTTTTCTGTATATATTGCTACTCTTTTCTGTATATATTAATTAATGGTTATATTTGCAAAAAACTATTTTATAGAACGAACAAACAATAAAAGACCTTGAAGAATCTGATCACGCGGGCATTAACAGGGATTGTATTTGTAGGAGTCCTGGTTGGTGCAATTTATTTTCATTCAATATACTTTTTGATCGTTTTTGGGATGATTACCGGACTGACTTTATGGGAATTATGTGGATTGATCAGGATTGGTGAGAAGCATCTGCTTACCCGTGTAATCAATACTGCAGGAGGTCTTTATCTGTTTATTGCCAGCTATCTGTTCACCAACGGTATTACCGGAGGAAGTATTTTCTTGCCTTATCTCCTCTTCCTGATGTACCTGTTCGTTTCCGAGCTTTATATTAAATCCGATGATCCGATACGCAACTGGGGAAATGCCATGTTTGCACAAGTATACTGTGCCGGTTCATTTTCCATGATGAACTTTTTACTTGCTCCTAAAATTACCTCCGGTCAGAATCTTCCGGTAACCCTTTTCCTATTATCTATATTTATAATTATATGGCTTAACGACACGGGCGCTTACCTGATAGGCAGTACGTTTGGTAAACACAGATTATTCAAAAGAGTATCTCCTAAGAAATCCTGGGAAGGCTTCTTCGGCGGACTGGTTGTTTCAATGGTATTCTCGTATGTAATCTATCTATTTGCTCCGGAAATACCCCTTTATAAATGGGTATTATTTTCGTTTATAGTTGTAATAGCCAGCACGTTTGGCGATCTGGGAGAATCTTTATTAAAACGTACGTTACAGGTAAAAGACTCCGGTAATCTGCTTCCCGGACATGGCGGTATGCTGGATAGGTTTGATAGTGTAATGCTTGCTGTACCTGCAGCCTACATCTATATTGAATATGTTATCATTCAAAATTAAAAGTTAAAACGACCATCCGGGAAGTAGCTTTCGACAAGGCATCTGTATATTTCAGCATATCAGGGTCTGTCAGGTCGCCCCTATTCTTCTCCAATAAATTAACTAATCCAAAACAGAATTTTATTTCAGGGCATAATTTAAAGAAAGGTAAATAGATATCACATCCCAACCCCACTTCCAGGCCCACATCCGCTCCTTTTAATAATAACGGGTTACCCTTTTTACGTCCCAGATCCAATCCTCCATACACACCACCTATCATATAAGGCCTGTAGTTGTTCAGCCTGAAGGCACTATACTTCAAATCCAACGGAAAAGTCAGATAGTTGGAACGGACAGTGGTAGTAAACTCTTCCCCTGTATTATGCTCACGAAATACAAACTTCTTATCTCCAAAATGTACAGTAGGAGTAAATCGTAAATTCAGATACGAATTAAGAAACATATCTCCTATCACTCCCACGCTAAATCCCGGGGAATAATTCGGTATTTCTGCAAACCACACCTCTCCGTTATTGGTTACACCCGTATTGGTTAAAATAAGATCCTGGGCATGTAAACCCACATGGAAGCCCAGATGAAAAAGTTTATTATCCGCATAGGGCTGATTTTTCACCTTCTCTTTCTGAGCCATCACATTCACCAGGCCCAGGGAAAGAAAACATAGAATTAATAGACGTCTCAATTTCACTGTATTTTTACTTATAACGCAAAAGAGAAAGAGTTATTGCTAGGCGCAAAAATAAAGATTTCGATAAAAATAAAGCCGAAGTTATTTTATAAGTACAAAGAAAAGCCTATTTTTGCATTTACTAATAGTTACAAATTTAAACATTTTAAAAATGGCTTACTTAATTAGCGAAGATTGTATTGCTTGTGGTACTTGTATCGATGAATGCCCTGTTGGAGCAATTTCAGAAGGTGATATCTATGTGATCGACCCTGAGGTATGTACTGACTGTGGAACTTGTGCTGATGCTTGTCCTACCGAGGCAATCCAGCCGGTTGCATAATAGCGAACCGACATAGGTCACTACCCATAGTACCTAATAAAATATAACGAGTTATCAACTATCAACCAATAGGATAACTCGTTATATTTTTATATCGGTATAGATTAAAACTCAATCTGTAATTTGATTTCTTCTCCGGAGGTTGGGGCTTCTTCCTGATTCTCTTTTATCTCCAACGGAGTTTCTACTTTCCGGGTATTTTCAGAAATATAACCAATTACATCTTCCAGGCCTTCCATAAATTTCAGGAAGTCCTCGCTGTACAAAAAGATTTTATGCTTTTCAAAAGAAACCTGTGTTGAGTTTCTGGACTGTACTTTTTTACTTTCCGTTATAGCCAGAAAAAGGTCACCTTTCAAATTTTTCTTCACATCCAGATAATAAATTCTTTTACCGGCTTTGATAGCTTTAGAGTAAATAATCTCTTTATCACCGGTTGACTGTAATTTTCCCCCTGATTCTTCCATGATAGTCATCCTTCGTTAATTTCCACCCAATTTTATCATAACTGCATCAAATATGTGAATTTTTTTTAATTAACAACTATTTCAATGTATTAAAATTCGTCAATAAACCCAATAAATCAGTAAATAACAAATATTGAAAGCAAATTCAGATAAACAACTCTCCTATTCAAAAAGAATAATTACCTTTGTACTGTTATTAATAAAATAGAAGTTCCTTCAAACAATGATCAACAGAATTTTAATCCGCATTAAAGTTTTACAAATAGTATACTCATACTACCAGAACGGGAATAACGATCTCAAAGTTGCGGAAAATGAATTACTTTTCAGTCTTCGTAAGTCATACGATTTATATCATTATTTTCTTCTTCTTATCATCGAAGTTACCAACCTGCAAAACCGTATCCTTGATAATCGCAAGCATAAGTTAATGCCTACCGATGAAGAATTAAATCCGAACACCAAATTCATAGACAACCGTTTTGTAGCCCAGTTAGCTCAAAACGAAAGTTTACAGAAATATGTAAAAGAACAAGGTATCTCCTGGGCCAACGACGGCGACTTTATTAAAAGTGTGCTTGAACTGATCACTAAGTCGGATATTTATATGGAATATCTGGCCAATGAAGAAGACAGCTATGCTGCCGATAAAGAATTCTGGAGACTGGTATTCAAAAGGCTGATTTGTGGAAATGAGATGATCGAAGACTATCTGGGAGATAAAAGTATCTACTGGAATGACGATATCGAGATCATACAGACATTTACACTGAAAACAATTAAGAAATTCACCGAAGAAGAAGGCAGTAAACAAGAGCTTCTTCCCATGTTCAAAGACCTGGAAGACCATTCGTATGCCATCAAATTATTCAGGAATGCAATCACCAACGGAAAAGAGTACCGCGAGCGCATTACCCGGCATATGGCCAACTGGGAAGCTGAACGTGTAGCCAATATGGATATGATCATTATGCAGATCGCATTGGCAGAACTGATGTCCTTTCCTTCGATCCCCGTAAATGTAACATTGAACGAGTATATCAACAATGCAAAATTTTACAGCACGCCTAAAAGCAGCACCTTTATAAACGGTGTGCTTGACTCCATTGTCAATGAGTTAAAAAAAGAAAAGTTATTACTTAAACATTAATTATTATACTTACATTTGTAAGTAACGGATAAATATAAATATTAAGATAGTATAGTTATGAATTTACTAAACGTTTTATTGCAGGCAGCAGGAGGAACATCACAATGGTCAGGATTGGTGATGATGGTAGTTATTGTTGCGATTTTCTACTTTTTCATGATCCGTCCGCAACAGAAAAGACAAAAAGATATTCAGAAAGCCCGTGAAGCGCTGACAGTGGGCGACAAAGTAGTTACCGCAGGAGGTATTTACGGTAAAATCAAAGAAATAGGGGATGTTTACATGACAATCGAGATCGCTAACGGCGTTAATATCCGTGTAGATAAAACATCCGTGTTTGCTTCGACAGAAGACGCACAACAAAAATAATAAGGCAATTGTATGTCCCGGCTTGAAAACATAAATAATTCATTCAAGTCTGTTCCGGAAGAGATTAATACTTTTTTGCGTCGGCAGCGATGGAAAGAAGTATTAATCTTTATCTTTTTTGTACTGCTGTCACTGGGTTTCTGGATGTTACAAAGCCTCCAGCAGGAATACGAAATAGATATTACCATACCGGTCAGATACAAGCATGCACCTTTGGATATCTCTTTCAATGAGATACCCCCTGATAAAGTGGTAGCCCATATCAGGGATAAAGGAAGTGTATTATTGAATTATACGTTTGGCCGCGGTTTTATACCTATTGAAATAAATATGAAGGAGGTTGCGGTCAATGGTTCTTTCTCTGTGAAAAGAAGAGAGATCGAAAGTAATATCCAGAAGCAATTAATAGCTTCGACTTCCCTATTGAGCTTCGAACCTTCGCAAATCGACATCAGTTACAGCACAAGGCAACGGAAAGAGGTACCCGTTACTTTTACCGGCCGTATAGATATAGAACGGGGTTACCAGCAGGCAGGCAATATAACATTTGAGCCGGCAACGGTTAGTGTGTATGCAGGCGCAAGTACATTAGATACCCTTACTGCCATAAAAACAAACTTCATCGAAATAAAAAAAGGGAACAAAACCATTACCCGTGCCGTTCAGTTACAGAAACTACCGGGTACCTCCCTGGAACCGGAATATGTAACCGTAACCGTCCCTATTGAAGAATTTACGGAAAAAATTATAGAAATCCCGGTAGTTTGTAACAACTTATCCTGGGGCTATACATTACGTACTTTTCCTCCCCTGGTCAAAGTGGTTTGTAATGTTCCCCTTTCCCGTTTTAAAGAATTATCGGCAGAAGATTTTTCTATAGAGATTTCATTTTATGATCTTGAACAAAACATTTCAGGAACAATACCGGTCAAGCTGACCAAAAAGCCGGAATGGATTCAAAACATTACTTTGGTTCCTGACAGAATCGAATTTTTACTCGAACAAGACAGGTAAACAGTATGCTTAAAATTGGAATTATAGGAGGGATCGGGAGTGGTAAATCATTGATAGCCTCCCTTTTTGAATTAAGCGGTATCCCTGTATATATAGCAGATACCCGGAGCAAGCTTTTAACAGATACCTCCCCGGTAATCCGGCAAGCCTTGACTAAGCTATTTGGCGAAACCATCTATACCAATAATACACTCAATAAAAAACTACTTACCGGTTTCATCTTTTCAGATGCGGCAAAGCTGGCACAGGTGAATGCCATTATCCACCCCGAAGTACAAAAAGATTTTTTGCAGTGGACAGCCCAGCTTTCCCAACCTTATTGTGCCATAGAATCAGCCATCCTGTTTGAATCCGGGTTTAACCACCTGGTGGATATATCTGTACTGGTATACGCTCCTCCCGAAGTTCGCATAGAGCGGGTAATTACACGCGACCAGGTTGACAGGCAACAGGTCTTACAAAGAATTAATAACCAATTACCCGACGAAGAAAAAAAAGAAAAAGCCGATTTTATCTTTTACAATGATAACAAGCATCCCATCCTGCCGCAACTTACCAGCTTCCTGGGCATGTTGAATGAAAAGTCCGGCAAATGAAAAAACGAAAAAATTAATCCGGATAAAGAATTATCCTGCATAGTTTGTTACATTTGCAACTTCAAAGTTTAACACCATTAGAAAAAGATTTATTATGTTGAAGACGATCTTGTCTATTTCTGGAAAACCGGGATTATTCCAAATGGTTTTCCGTGGTAAAAATATGTTGATTGTAGAATCATTAACAGATAAAAAACGGGTACCGGCCTATGCAAAAGATAAAGTTATCTCTTTAGGCGATATCGCAATTTATACGGATGAAACAGAAGTTCCTTTACATGAAGTCCTTACAAGCATAAAAGAAAAGGAAAACGGAGAAAAAGCATCCATCAACCACTCTAAAGCTAATCCGGAAGAATTACGTAGCTATTTTGCAGAAGTATTACCCACCTTCGACTGCGAAAGAGTATATCCCAGCGATATAAAGAAGTTATTAAGCTGGTATAATATTCTTATAGAAGCAGGTATTACCGACTTTACTCCCCAGGAACAGGAAGAAACTGAAGAAGAAAAAGCTGAACCAGCAGAATAAATTAAAATAGAATAAAGCGAGAATGGGGCTGTCCGGCAATGGATAGCCCCATTTTTTCATAACAGTAGTGATTTCGGATCATCATCAAAAACTGAGGAATTGCATGTGATTGCATCCGACCCTTAATCTCTTCGCCGAAAATAGGATCACCCCGAAGGTACCCTGAAAGAGTACAAAGTCATAGCACAGGGTAGAGTGAGCACAGCGAACGGCCACCCTGGGTTCAAACGAACACCAAACGTACATGCTGTAAGTATGTTACAAAAACAATCCCTCTGAACTTTTAACGGTGATCTGGAATTTTTCTTAATACTCACTAAAACTGGTTGTTACTGGCACAAAGAGTGGAAAAGATAAGGACTTTTTCTGCGCTTCCCTACTATTTTTTTACGTTCCACGATCGTGGAACGTAGGTTTCACCATTGTAGAACGTAAGTTCCACGGTCGTGGAACGTACGTTTCACGACCGTGGAATATAAAAAACCTATAGGTATCGGCAGAAAAAAAGTGCCTATGTCGTCAGGAAAAGGTGTAGTATATGTACACTATTAATGATGATATCCGCCAGCCTCTGTCTCCGAATAACCTTTTCTTACCGGATTCTCCTTGAGGTAATCAATACTACGAACCAAATCTTCCATAAAGAGCTGTGCCATATCGTGGCTGAATCCATGCCGGATAAGAATACGTTGGATAACCATATCCTCACAGTTAGCAGGTAGAGAATAAGAGACGATCTACCAGCCACGTGCCCTCATTTTATCAGACAGGTCGTAGAGGTTAAAACCGGGGTCGGTTCCTTTTTTAAGCATCCAGGCTGCTCCGGGCAAGGCACTCTTACCGTCGTACAGGATATCAAACAAGTCGAGTTTAGCCACCTCTTCCGCAATAAAAATACCATGGTCAAGGCAGGCTTGCTGGATACGGCGGTAGCCTTCACGGCCGTGGCGCAACAGGTTATAATACTGGGCTATGATCTGTCCTCCGGAACGCGAGAAGTTAAGGGCGAACGTAGGGAGGTCGCCTCCCAGGTAGTTTACATTAAAGATCAGCTCTTCCGGCAGGTCTTTCTTTTCACGCCAGATTACCCAACCCACTCCCAGGGGAGACAAACCGTATTTATGCCCGGAGGCATTGATGGATTTCACCCGTGGTAATTGAAAGTTCCAAACAATATCCGGTTGAATAAAAGGGGCGATAAACCCGCCACTTGCCGCATCTACATGGATAGGGATATCCATACCGGTTTCTTTCTCGTATTTATCCAGTGCATCGCTTATCTCTTTTACATTTTCGTACTGCAACGTAAAAGTTACCCCGAAGGTAGGTACTACCCCGATCGTATTCTCGTCAATCCGTTTGATCACCTCTTCCGGCGACATCAGCAAGCGGTCGTGCTCCATAGGTATTTCCCTGATCTCCACATCAAAATAACGGGCAAATTTATGCCAGCAGATTTGTACCGGTCCTGTGATGATATTGGGTTTATCCACCGGTTTACCCGCTTTCTCACGTTTCTTCCTCCAGTTCCATTTCAAAGCGAGGCCGCCCAGCATAGCAGCTTCACTTGAACCCGTTGTTGAACAGCCAATCGTATCTTTGCTCTCAGGCGAATTCCAAAGGTCGGCCAGGATATGTACACACCGCCTTTCGATCTCTGCCGTCTGCAGATACTCGTCTTTATCGATCATATTCTTATCGATGCACTTATCCATCAATACATGGGTAGCCTTATCCACATCTGTCTGGCAGAAGGTTGCCAGGTTTTGTTTGGCATTGCCGTCCAATAATAACTCATCCAGGAGCAAGTCTAATACCAGTTCCGGATCATTCGGATTATCAGCCAGTTTATACTTAGGAATATTACCCACTGCGGCAGAGCGGGTATACAGGTCGAACATACTTTCATTCTTCCCGGAGTTGATAACATGTAAAGCCATAGTTTTTATTTTTGGTTTTTTAAACTAAGTTCCCTTAGTATGGTAATAATTCAAACAGAGCAGAAAAGCCAGGGTATATAACCGGTTCAGCTACTCTCACTAACTTCATAACTTGAAACCTTAACAGAATGTTTACGGAAATCTGCCTTCTCCGCATTTCTTCCGGCAAAAACTTGATTTCTTTATACGGATTACTTACATTTGCTTTTTACAGACTGTAAATAAGCATATATGGAAATAATTATTAAAGCCGGCAATCCCGTAATCATTAGCCTGAAAGGAGAGTTAGACACACTTACAGCCACTGATTTTGAACGGGAGATACAAAATGTAATCAATGGCGATTGTAATGATGTAATTCTAAATGGTTCTGAATTAGACTACGTAAGTAGTGCCGGTTTACGCCTGCTCCTTACCTTACAGAAGGGGATTGCAGGAAAAGGCGGAACCCTGCGCCTGCAAAATATAAAAGATGAGATCATGGAAATATTCAATATTACCGGTTTCTCATCGATCCTGACGATTGAGTAACCTGGTATTTTCTGAAAATGTTTAAATCGTTAGAAATACAAAATGAAATAAACCAGCTATTGGTTCTTAACCAATTCCTGGATCAGGCAGCAAAAGAACTAGGCATAAAAGAAAGGCTACTGATGAGCCTGAAACTTGTAATGGAAGAGGTTGTTGCCAACATTATCCATTATGCCTATCCGTGGGATAAAAACAAACAGATAAATATTCACCTGGAAACCGACCAAACCCGGCTGATCATTACAGTGATCGATTCGGGAATCTCTTTTAACCCGACCAGCAAACAGACACCCGACATTTCACTATCCGTAGCAAAGCGCCCTATCGGAGGATTGGGTATCTTCCTGGTAAAACAGATAATGAATGAGGTTAAATATGACAGGATCGGTAATAAAAACATATTAACCATGGTAAAAGAAATTGCTGATTATGCCTGATTTTAATATAAAGGATATACAGAACCTGAAGTTCAGGATATACATTATAGAGAAAATATTTCTTGGTGGTGTGGTATTCATTGTGCTTTGTTTCTATTTCGACTGGAATATCAGTATTGGCTATATTGCTATTTTACTGGCTATCCTGCAAATCCTGAAATGGCGCTTCAAAAAGCAACTCAAACAGAAAGAATATGTAGCTAAGATTGTAGAAGAGCGGACGATCCAGCTACGTATCCAGCGCGACCAGGTAATGAAAGAGTCGGAAAAGTTGTCGTCTACCCTGGAAGCCTTGGCTAAAGCACAGGACGAACTGGTGAGACAGGAGCGGATGGCTACCGTCGGACAACTAACCAAAGGACTGGTAGACCGCATCCTCAACCCATTGAACTATATCAATAATTTGCCAGCCTGTCGGTCGACCTGCTCAAAGAGGTGGAACAAGAGTTGATCGGGAATAAAGATAATCTTCCGGCAGAGGTTTACGAAGAGAACTGTGAAGTACTGGAAATGCTCCATAGCAACCTCACAAAAATTACCGAACATGGAACCAACACAGTACGGATCGTTAAAGCGATGGAGGAATTACTGAAAGACCGGCAGGGAAATATGGTTGAAGCCGACATCAATAATTTATGTAAAGTTGACCTGGATGTTATCACTAAGACATTCGAGAAAGAGATCCGTGATAAAAAGATCAAAATAATTTTCCATGGCCTGTCCCACCCGGTATTTACGGAAATAAATATCGAACAGATGAGCAAAGTCATACTCAATATTACCAAAAACAGTATGTATGCCTTGCTCAAAAAAGCTGAAAAAGAAAAATACGATCCCATCCTGGTTGTAAAGATCGAAGCCATGGGATAATATGTTTACATATCCATTTATGATAATGGGATAGGGATAGAGGAAAGTATTAAAGACCGTATTTTCGAGCCTTTCTTTACAACCAAACCCACAGCCGAAGCTGCCGGTACAGGGTTGTACCTGAGCCGTGAAATTATTTTAAACCATAAAGGAACTATCAGCGTAAAGAGCGAAAAAGATACTTATACCGAATTTATTATCTCCATTCCGGTTCAACAAAATGACAGAAACAATGAATGATTTGAACAAGAAGATCGAGTATTTAAAACAACAAATCAACAAGCAAGATAAACTAGCCTCACTCGGTTTATTAAGTGCCGGTATTGCCCATGAAATACAAAATCCGCTTAACTTCGTTATTAATTTCAGTAAACTATCTCAAAAACTATTACAGGACCTGGAAGAGATCCTGGAAGAGATTCATGACCGTTTACCTGAAGATGCAAAAGAGGAGATTGAGGAGATTATGGACGACCTGCACAGCAATATGTGCAAGATCGGGGAAAATGGAAACCGGACTTCCAATATTGTAAAAGGGATCTTATTATATTCACGTGGCAAAGACGACGAATATATTCCTACCGACCTCAAGCAATTAACCAAAGAGTATATCTGGCTATCCTATCATGCCATCCGTGCCAGCAATAAAAATTCAATATTTGCATACAGGAGAATTACGCACCTGATGTACCCCTTGTTTGCATTGTGCCCCAGGATCTGAGCCGGGCCGTATTAAACATTATAAACAATGCCTGTTATGCTGTATTTGCAAAAGCAAAAAATTATATTGGCAACGAACCTTATCAGCTCACAGTAAAAATAGACCTGGTAAAAGAGGGCGAATGGGTAAAATTGAGTATAGAAGATAATGGAACCGGTATACCTGAAGAGGTTGCCAAAAACCTTTTTACTCCTCTGTTTACCACTAAACCTGTTGGGGAAGGTACCGGATTGGGGCTTTCTATCACCAAAACGATTATTGAAGAAAAACATAACGGAACGATCGAAGTGGATACCAAACTAAATGAGTTTACCCGCTTCACGATCTCATTACCAATTGTCAATAAGTAAATCACCCATGGCATTAAAAATATTAAGTGTTAACGACGAACAGGATCTGGAGATATTATTAACACAATACTTCAGACGTAAAATAAAAAAAGGAGAATATGAGTTTTCCTTTGCCCACAACGGACTGGAAGCATTGCGCATGATGTTGGCGCAACCCGATTTCGATATTATCCTGAGTGATATTAATATGCCGGAAATGGATGGGCTCACTTTACTGACAAAGATTAACGAGATGCGTAATCCGGCATTGAAATGTATCATTGTTTCAGCTTACGGGGACATGGAAAACATACGTATAGCAATGAACAGTGGTGCCTTTGATTTTACCACCAAACAGATCAACCTGGAAGACCTGGACCGGACCATACAAAAAGCAGCCGAACAAATTGCTTTCATAAAAAATGCCCAGAAAGAGCATTCCCAATTAAAACTGATCCAATCCGACCTGCATATTGCAAGGGAAATCCAGGAAACAATCCTGTCCAAAGAATTTGAACCGTTTCCGGAGGAAAACACATTTGAAATATATGCCTCTATGCGGGCTGCCGAATATGTAGGAGGCGACTTTTACGACTTTTTCAAAATCGATCATGAACGCATGGGATTTGTTATTGCCGACGTATCGGGAAAAGGAGTACCCGCCGCTATTTATATGGCGACAAGCCGTACGGTGATAAAAGCTATCGCTATGAGCGAAAATTCTCCAGCAGTTTGTATGGAGAAAGCGAATGAGATCCTGTGCCAGGAAAGTGTAAATGATATGTTCGTTACAGCTTTCTATGGTATTCTGAATATATCCACAGGGAGTATTATCTATTCGAATGCCGGACATAATCCTCCTATTTTGCTGATGAAAAAGGATGCAAGTGTCAGTTCTATTCCCTTAACCACCGACCTTATCCTGGGAGCCATGCCCCATATTAAATATCATGAAAAAATGATACAGCTAACTCCGGGAGATAGTCTTTTCCTTTATACCGATGGATTAACAGAAGCCCGAAACGGCAATAAGGAGCTTTTCGGAAAAAAACGTTTAGAAGACATTTGTTCCCGGTCCATGGATGCTTCCCCGAAAGAGATAATAGACCAGGTTACCCACGCGGTAACCGAATTTGAAAAAGGGAAGGAACAATCCGATGATATTACCCTGATGGCTATCAGGTATAACAGATAAAAAAAATCTCTTGTCTATCCCAGACAAGAGATTTTTTATTTATGTTATGCTATACAAGCCATTATTGTAATAACGAGTTGCGGATCTATTGTAATAACGAGTTGCGGATCGCAAGGATTTCTGCATTATTATCTCTTGCGATCTGAACTGTAGTTAACTTTTCATTTAAAGGAGCAAGTTTATCACCCAGGTCTTTCAGGTCAGGATAATATTCAGACAAATCGTTGGTGATCTGTCCCAACAACTCTATTCTTTTCTCCATATTTTCAGAAAGGCCTGCAGAGGTGGCATCTCCTTCAATTACTAAAGTAGGTTCAGCTACTATACAAGCATTTTCTGCTGCTAAACCACCCAGCAATTCAACTTCCAGCTCAATCTTATCATTATCTGCCAATGCCTGGATCAGTTTTTCTTCCTGTTGTTGTAAAAAGGCGCGGTACTCTTCTTTAGATGCATTTGCCGGAGCTGTTTCCGTCATAATGTTCTGAACAAAAGCAATATCCAGGTCGGTAGTTAGTTTTACCAATACACTTTCCAGTTCTTTTACAGGTTGGTTCATGGCTTTCAGCACATTGTAATCAGAGAAATACATCCCACAGGCACGGGCTTTCTGTGCAGCAGTATTCAACTCGGCAGCTTTTGTTACCGGCAGCATATAGCCTGTATTTCCAACAGAAAGTTTTACTTCGCCTGAAGCAATACGGTAAGGGATTTCTGAATCCGGCATATCTTTCAGGAACTGGATAGTTTCTGTTCTTAGCTCTTCAGTTAACAAACCACGGGATACATTCCCGGCAATAACAGCGGCAGCTTCATTTTTTGCTTCCTCGTCGCTTGCTTTTTTAGCACCATTACAGGATGACATTCCACAAACCAATGCCGCCACTGTAAGCATACTGATAAAACTTCTTTTCATAATGATTAATTTTAAATTTATATTTATTCTTTAATATTCATTCTTTTCTTTAATAAATCTTGCCGGAAACTCTGCGAATATAGCGATTATCGATAATACTACAAAAAATCCAAGAACCAATAAATTAAATATATAAGTAGAAATTTTATAATTTCCTACTTTTTTAACATGGCTGTAAAATTGTGCCCTCCCCCAGGTATTATCAGGTTCAAAATAAACCGGAGCTATTTTAGGGTAAATGCGCTCCTGGTAAGTTCTGAAAAAACGGTTACTATTAGAACTTAAAACCAACTCTTCAATAGCCATATTATGCCTGCTACGCTTTTCCGCATTTATCCGGTCATGCCCCTTTTCTTTAATCAGTTCCCGCATAAGCTGCTCCTGGTAGGCGGTAAAATTATGCGAGCGGTCACGTAAGGCAATATCCAGCCGGTCCAGGTAACTCCGGTAAGATTCCGAAGGATTTGATTCGAGCCGGGCAATTTTGCCCATTACTTTCAGTTCATTCTCTACTGTACGTTTTGCCTGCTCATTTTGTTCTGTTTCCCAAAGGTCTACCTGCCTGCGCACTTCCGGTAAATGGATGGTGCGGTAATACTGGGCCAGGTATTTTTCCCGCTCCACAGGAAAGAAACGCTTATTATAGTCGTTATGGACAAACTGTTCAACTACAAGTGCCTCAAATGCCCAGCGCGAAGGGATCACCTCTCCTATTAACGGGACTATATTTTTTTTAGCTGCCGACGTATTCAAATCGTCGAAATGGATTACCAAACCGCATAACAAGATCTGGGGAATCAGTAAAAGCGGGATAGAGATATAAATAGCCACAATCGAATTAAGGTTTTGCGAAAGTAACAGACCAACCAGGTTAGCCAGGAAAGCACTTATCCACAACACACTCCACCAGATAAAAAACATATCCTTTCCTACCCCCATAATTGTATTTCCTACAGCGATAAACAGGAACGACTGGATACCTGAAACCAGTAATAAATAGATCATATTTGATGTCAGGTAACTGCCCTGGCTCAAACGCAGGAACCGTTCCCGTTTAAGTACCAGCCGGTCTTTGATCAGTTCATCGGCACTGATACTCATCCCGATAAAAGTTACAACAATTACCGACATAAAGATATAAGAGACAAAGTTCTTATTGCCCAGCAGGGTATATTCCTCTCCATCCATATAGCGGGTAAGTAAAGCTACGATAAAGGCCAGTAAAGGAGCTTCCAGTAAAGCGATCAGCATATATTGTTTATTGGTAAACTTCCTTACCAGCGTCCTTTCAAAAAAGATCAGGAATTGCTTCCAGCGCGAAGGTCTTTTCTGCCGGTTTTCCGGCAGGGGCGCCTCCTTTGGTGGATAATATTTATGTCTTGATTCGAGATACATTTCATGCCACTCTTCCGGGGTAAACTTACGGATGGACGTTAAGTTACCGGAGTCGTCGATCTTCATCGAATCGATAATATTAAGGATTAATTCCGGCGTAACATTTCCACAGGCATTACACACACTTATATCCTGGTCGGTAAATTTGGCAGCCTGTTTAAAGTAAGTGATAGCTTCGATCGGGTTCCCGTCATAGATCGGATAGCCACCTTTATCCAATAGCCAGAGTTTATCAAACAGTTTGTAAATTTCCGATGAAGGCTGGTGGATATTGACTACGACCAGGCGTCCGCAGTGAGTTTGTTCTTTCAGTAGTGTGATTACTTTTTCCGAGTCGGCAGACGAAAGCCCGGAAGTGGGTTCATCCAGGTAGAGTATAGCCGGTTCACGGATCAGCTCCAGTGCTATATTCAACCGTTTCCGCTGGCCGCCGCTAATCGTTTTACGGACGGGGGAACCTACAGCAAGGTCTTTTATTTCAGTCAGATCCAGCTCTTTCAGTACATTATTTACCCGTTCCTCCAGCTCGGCTTCCGACAACCGGTCAAAACATAAGCGTGCAGTAAACCATAAGTTCTGATACACAGTAAGCTCTTCGATCAGCAGGTCATCCTGGGGAACAAAACCAATAAGTTGCTTCACTTCGGGCAACTGCAAAGGATGGCCATTGACGGTTATGATACCCGAATCAGGTAGAATATTACCATTCATAATGCCCAGCAAAGTGGATTTCCCCACTCCACTACCCCCCATAATAGCTACCAGTTGTCCGGAGGTAAGGTTAAAAGAGAAATTATGCAGTCCGTTCTTTTGGCTGTTCTTATAGCGGAACTGTATATCCCTTCCCGCCAAATAAACGATCTCTTTATGCTCTTTTTTATTATAAACGGCTTGTATATTGGAATAATAGATCGGATGGAACAGGCGCCCTTTAATCACACTGCTTGGCTGCCAGGCATAAAACATATCCGGAGCCAGCGGAATATTATTCATATATACCAGCCCCTCCCCATGATAAGTAAAAATATACTTGTCAAATCTCCGGATATAAAGAACCGCGATAACCCCTTCCATATTTTTACGGGTGATGTGGTTATCTGTTTTTCCTCCTACACCGCTGATCGTTACAATGGAAGCCGTTTCCCTCCCCTCTACAAAACTGAGGGCATCCTGAAATTCATCCTCCGGAATTGAAAAGATATCGGCTACCAGACAAAACAGGTTCAGGTGCTTATCCAACCCATCACTGTTCGTATGGGCAAATTCGATAAAACGTACCAATAAAAGCAACTGCTCTTCCGCTGTCAGCTTTATCTTCATCTGGTTACAAACATTCCGGATAACAATCTCTTTATCGATAGGAAAAGAAGGGTCGTCGTACATGCTTCTCAGTTCATTGTACAACTCTATATATTCTTTATGGGAGCGAACCCCAAAATGGCTGGAAAGATAAGAAAGGATTGTGCGCTGCGCCTGTTCATTCTCAATCTTTACAAGTGAGGCAAATAAAGCAAATAAATTGAGTAATCCGCTCAGTATACTTTCGTTCATGCGTGGTTATTTTTATAATATCGATCTACCTCATGCAAAGATACATGATAAAATCCTAAAAACCGTTATCTTTTTTTAAGGAATAAAGGGAGAAACTATGCTCAATAACCTGCTGCAATAGCTTGCCAGAGCGGATCGGTAGGTAAGGGCGCCTGAATCTCTATCTTTTCTTTGGATACCGGATGAGTCAGACTAATCCTGCGGGCATGTAAACTAATGCCTCCATCTTTGTTTGAACGGCTGGCTCCATACTTCAGGTCGCCTTTAATGGGGCAGCTGATATGTGCCAACTGGCAACGGATCTGGTGGTGCCGGCCGGTTTGCAGGTCAATTTCCAATAAATAATAGTTAGCTGAAGCAGCGATCACTTTATAACTTAGTATAGCTTTTTTTGCATCCGGACGTTCCGTATCATATACATACGTTTTATTTTGTTTCTCATTCCGGACGAGCTAGTGCACCAGTTCATCTGCTTCTTTGGGCGGGCGGTCTTTAACAATGGCCCAGTATGTTTTCTTAATCTCACCTCCTGTCCGGAACATCTCATTCAGGCGTGACAGGGCTTTACTGGTTTTGGCAAAGAGCACCACACCGCTGACCGGGCGGTCCAGGCGGTGTGTAACTCCAATAAATACATTCTCCGGTTTAGCATACTTCTCTTTCAGCCAAGATTTTACCATTTCCGAAAGTGGTATATCGCCGGTTTTATCTCCCTGCACGATCTCGTTGCAGGTTTTATTTACAGCAATAATATGATTATCTTCGTAAATAACTTCCATTCTTATATATTCATTCCACCACAGCAACAGATCACCTGGCCTGTTACATACGACGACATATCCGAAGCCAGGAAAGTAGCTACATCAGCTACATCTTCCGGCGTGCCACCACGGCGCAGCGGAATCTGTTTTGCCCATTCAGCTTTCACCTCATCAGACAGCGCGTGTGTCATCTCCGTAATAATAAAGCCCGGAGCAATGGCATTGGCACGGATACCACGTGAACCTAATTCTTTGGCTATACTTTTTGCCAGCCCAATCATCCCCGCTTTAGAGGCTGAATAATTAGATTGTCCGGCATTTCCCGAAACGCCTACAACAGAAGCCATATTGATAATACTTCCACTTTTTTGTTTCATCATCACAGGAGTAAGTGCGTGGATAAAATTAAATGCCGACTTCAGGTTTACATTAATTACCATATCCCACTGCTGTTCAGACATACGCATCATCAATCCGTCACGTGTAATACCGGCATTGTTAACCAGGATATCTACACGTCCGAAATCTTTAACGATTTCTGTCACCACGTTATGAGTATCTTCAAAATCGGCTGCATTGGATGCATACCCTTTCGCTTTTACCCCAAATGCTTCAATCTCTTTTTGTGTAGCTAAAGCATTATCGTCAATAGCCAGGTCAGTAAAAGCTACATCAGCACCTTCAGCTGCAAATTTCAAAGCGATCGCTTTACCAATTCCTCTTGCAGCTCCGGTTACCACAGCTACTTTACCTTGTAATAGTTTCATGTTTGCTTTTATTTTATCATTTAACATTTAATCAAACAGGCACCTGCCGAGAAGCCACCACCAAATACAGTCAGGCAGATCAAATCTCCTTTTTATACAGATGTTCATTTTATGCATATACTAATGCCGAACTTACCGAACCGGTATTACCCAGCTCTTCTATGTTATGCAGGAATTTCTGTTCCGGTAATTGTAACTGTTTGGCAATATTAGTCATTATACGCATATTAGCCTGGTGACTAATAAAATAAGTCAGATCATCCAAGGTATATCCATTCTTTTCCAGCAAGGTGAGCGCATTTTTAGGCATATAAGTACATGCCTGCATAAATACATCTTTGCCTTCCGGCATCATGATACCTTCCTTTCCAGGACGCAGTTGTACTGCATCCGGGCCTTTCCCGATATGGCCTAATCCCTGGGTAAGCACCTCTATAACGTGAGGCTCATCCGGAGAAAAGCGTTCTTTGGAAATAAAAAATGCTGCTGCCGCATCGCCCCAGAGGTGTCCTGCCTTCGGATCGGTTTCATTTGCATAGACAGAATTCTTATCCGCAGAAAGAATAAGCGCCTTACTTGCTTTGTCTGTAGCAAAATATCCCTCTACTACCTCCAGTGCATTCACAAAAGAAGCGCACGCAGAAGATAAATAAAAGGCCTTTGCATTGGTTATCCCATATTCACGTTGGGTTACATGGGCAGCAGTAGCTACAGTATCATAAGGAGAATAAGAGGCTGAAATAATCAGATCGACCTCAGTTATATCATACGCCTGCAATTTAGGCAAGGCATTCTTAACTGCTTCCAGTCCCATTGTACAAATGTTTTCGTCAGGTTTTGCTTTTGAACGGGTTAAAATACCTGTCCGCTGCTCGATCCACTCACTTGTTAACCCGTTTAATTCAAGAAAATGTTCATTATGAACCCGCTCTTCGGGAACATAGAACTCTGTTGTATTAATATACATCCTTAGTTTTACTTTATCTTTATACCATTGAGTATCAAATTCATCACATTATCGCGCCTTTTCACCCTTTCAGTAATATTATTTCCCATAATCCCACGGATATAGGGAACTTCCAATCCTTTCAATGCGTGATGCAGCACAATAGCAGTGATCTCCGGATCAGGCATCTGGAAAACTCCTTCCTCCACTCCGGCACTTAATATTCCTTTAATTAACTCGGTCTCCCGGATATCAAAATTCTTTCGCACTTTCTCTACCCGCCATATATCGCGGAAAAAATTTGCTTTTAATGTTCCGTTACGGAAAACCAACGCCTTAATGGCATCCAATCTGGCATAAATAAAGGCTATTAGTTTTTCATCAGCAGGTAGTTCTTTCCCGGCAACGTCGGTCAGCATTTTATATAACTGATCTAATTCTGACTCCACAACAGCCAGATAGATATCATTCTTACTTTTGAAATAAGTGTAAAGGGTTCGCCGACCTTTCCGGGACGCCTGTGCAATATCGTTCATTGTAGTGTTATCAACCCCCATCCGGGCAAATAATTGCCTGGCTACATCAACCAACATCTCACGTGTTCTAGAAACTATCATCGGTATTCAATTGCACATTTTTATTAAATCTGTGCACAAAGTACCAAAAAAGATTGTATCTGGCAAGTATATTAAAAAAACTTGCAATAAATTTGTAACATATAATATAATTAGTACCTTTACACCCGGAATCAGAAATGATCCTACTATATCGCGGAGTGGAGCAGTGGTAGCTCGTTGGGCTCATAACCCAAAGGTCGTAAGTTCGAGTCTTGCCTCCGCAACTAAGAAAAGCTGGAAACAAAAGTTTCCAGCTTTTCTTTTTTATATCCTATAATTATTCCTATCATCCTCCGGAGCTCTAAACAGGAATCATCGGTAAAAGTTGAGGAATTGCATGGGATTGTATCTGATCCTTAATCTCTTACCTGAAGGTTGAATCATTCCGTAGTTTCCCTGAAAGGGTATAGAGCAATAGCCCTGGGTAGAGTGAGCACAGCGAACGGCCACCCTGGGTT
>JAJPZJ010000161.1 GCA_021204405.1 Tannerellaceae bacterium
ACATTCATATGATGTTCAATAAATCAACGGACATTATGCGGATAATCATTTTGGTTTTTATATCATATGCTTCCAAAGCTTTATTCATGGCTTTGTTACTATGGGCAGGTTTTCTGGTTTGAGGCCCGATTCAGATTTGTCCAACAGATCAAATAAACCTTCCAGTTCATCAGGGGTAAGATTCCTATAATTCCCCTGTACTAAACTACCTAATTTAATATTCATGATCTGGATACGTTCCAATTTAAGCACCTCATAATCAAAATACTTGCACATACGGCGGATCTGGCGATTAAGCCCCTGAATTAAGGAAATCTGAAAGGTATAAGGATTAATCTCTTTGATCTGGCAACGGCGGGTAACACGGTCGAGAATCGGAACACCCTGCGCCATTTTAGTAAGGAATTCTTTGGTTATAGGTTTGTTTACCTTTACCAGGTATTCCTTCTTATGGTTATTACCCACACGAAGTATCTTATTTACAATATCTCCATCGTTTGTCAGGAGGATTAATCCCTGAGAATCCTTATCTAAACGGCCAATTGGAAATATGCGTTGTTCATGGCTAATATAGTCGACAATATTATTCTTTTCCTGTGGATCGGTCGTACTAACTATTCCTACGGGTTTATTAAAAGCAATATATATAGGTTCTACCTCGTTTTTAATCAGTTCTCCACGTACTTTGACTTTCTGTCCCGGCAATACACGCATACCAATGCTTGCGCGTTTACCATTAATTGTTACCTGTCCCTCTTCAATAAGCTGGTCAGCTTTTCTTCGCGAACAATATCCCGAGGCACTAATATATTTGTTAAGCCTATATTCCATTCTTCAGTTTACTATACATCTGCAACCCATTATTGAGTTGACTTAAATTTTATTTTGCACAAAGGTATAGGAATAATACCGAATCTACCTGTTTTCGGCCTGTAAATTAGGACTATTTATATAATCCTTCCTCAAAAAATCTATTATTCCACCCATGGCCAACTGAGTAGCAGGGTTTCCAAACCCCAAAGATTCCATAAATCAGCTAAAAAGAACGTACTACTTATTTGCACATACTATATACAACGCTTATATTTACAGTCTCAATTCAATATATGTAGAAATGCAGTCTCAATTCAATATATGTAGAAATGGAACGACCAATTGAACAGCCTGACGATCAGCTGGGCTACCTGCTTATGCAAGCCTCTTTATTAAAACTGTGTGTGGTAAATGGAGCACTAAAAAAACTGAATGTAACCTACATCCAATTTATTATCCTAGCAGCTATCCTCGAACTGGGAGCTACTGAAACGTATGTAACCCAACAATTGGTGTCGAGCCGTCGCCGGCTGGATAAAGCTATGGTATCCAATGTAGTGAAATCGCTGATAAACAAAAACCTTATCCGGCGTACGGAACATCCAACCGATCACCGGGCAGTAGTTTTGACCCTTACCGGTGAAGGGGTAGCCATAGCCCGGGAAGGGAAAGAGATTACCAAAGAGATTGATCATAACTTTTTTACTAAAGTAAACCGGAACGCCTTACAAAGGGCACTCAAAAAATTACTGGCCGACTAATAAGTATTCTTTTTCAACTAGCTGGCCAACGCTATAAATAAAAAGGATAGTTGTGGGAGATCGAGTTTACCTGTAAGTAGAAAATATAGCTATACTTTTATAATAACCCGGCATTTTTTATAGAACCAGGTTAGTTGACTGATTTTTATGGGGTTTGGAAAACTTTTTGTGCTGTTTAGTTGTTTTTAAACAAAAGGAAAATACTGCGTAGGAAAAAATACGTTTAGTTAACAACCAAAATAAAAGAGATTATAACTATGGCAACAACAACGAAAACAGCCCAGCAACAGGGTATCCAAACTTCTTCTAACCAGGAAGTAAGCACTTTTATCGGTGAACTTTTTTCATTTAATAATGCATTAAAGCTTTTCCATTGGCACATAACAGGACCGGGAAGCTACGCGCAACATATTGCTCTTGACCAGGCTTTGGAAACCGTTGGAGAAGTACTCGATAGAATTACAGAAACAACTTATGCACATCAGGGTGAGGTAAATATCACTATTCCTGCAACAAGCACTCCACAGGATATTGTTAAATATACTACTGACTTTTATAATTATATAGAAAGTCACCGCGACCTTTTCCCGGAAGATTATCAACAATCTATCCTTGATGATTATCAGGAAGCCATACAACAATTGCTTTATCGCCTGATCCGGCTTAAATAACAAACCGGATAAGATAAATATAAAAAGTAACCGGGATAAGTCATGATAGCTTGTAGTTTAACCGGTTACTTTTTTGTTTTTTATAACTCTAAAAATATCCGGAAATAAAAATGGAAAAGATGTATACAGCCTCAGCCACAAATACAGGCGGCCGGAGCGGACACGTTCGCTCGTCGGATGGTGTGTTAGACCTGGATATACGCCCTCCCAAAGAAATGGGCGGTCCCGGTGGAAATTATACCAATCCCGAACAACTCTTTGCAGCAGGCTATGCTTCCTGTTTCGGAAGTGCCTTACAGGCAGTGGCCCTGCAAAAGCAAAAACGGATCCGTCCGACCACTACAGCACGGGTAAGTATCAGCAAATTAGCAAACCAGCCTGGGTTTGGTTTATCCGTAGAAATGGATATTCATATTCCAGGAATAGAACAGGCTGAGGCTGAGGAGCTGGTAAAAGAGGCACATCAGCTATGTCCTTATTCAAATGCAACACGTAATAATATAGAGGTACAATTGAAAGTTACCACCAACGATCAATAACCTTTTTCCAACAAAAAGCCGGCAATCTGTAGCAGACAGCCGGCTTTCTTTTTGCTATAAAAATATTTTTCTTCCGATCAGTATTGTTCTTTATCATTTGGAAAGTCACCGCGCTTCACATCGGTCACATACGCACTCACGGCATTGGTAATATCCTCATGCAGGTTAGCATAACGACGCAGGAAGCGTGGAGAAAATCCCTGGGTAATACCCAGCATATCGTGCATAACCAATACTTGCCCGTCGACACCGTTACCCCCCCCAATTCCGATCATAGGAATATAAAGTTCGGAAGCTACCCATGCACCCAAAGCTGCCGGAATCTTCTCAAGCACAATCCCAAAGCATCCTAATTCCTGCAACAGGTGTGCATCTTCAATAAGTTTATTCGCTTCTGCTTCCTCTTTAGCACGAACCGTATAGGTTCCAAACTTATTGATAGACTGTGGAGTTAATCCTAAATGCCCCATAACCGGGATACCCGCACTTAAAATTCGTTCTACAGATTCTCTTATTTCGGCTCCCCCTTCCAGTTTCACAGCCTCGGCATTTGCTTCCTTCATTACACGGATTGCAGACGCTAAAGCCTCTTTAGAGTTACCCTGATAGGTTCCGAATGGTAAATCGACCACTACCAAGGCCCGTTTAACTGCATTGGTTACCGACTTTCCATGATAGATCATCTGGTCCAGTGTTATCGGAAGCGTAGTTACATTTCCCACCATCACATTGGAAGCCGAATCGCCTACCAGGATGACATCTACGCCTGCCTGGTCGATCAGTTTAGCCATAGAATAATCGTAAGCTGTTAGCATGGAGATCTTTTCTCCGCGTTGTTTCATCTCAATTAAGCGATGCGTAGTAACTTTTCTATTGTCACTCGATATTACAACTGACATACTATTTAGTTTTATTTACGGGGACAAATGTACAGATTAATCTGATTGCATTCAGCTAATTCAAAATAGATTTTTTCTATTCCCTGCTGTTCACTTCATTTATAAATTCCCTTTGCGGCTTATTCAACAATCCATTCTTACCGGATGTTATCATTCTTACCGGATGTTATATTAATAAGGTTTACATAAATACCATATTTTATATAAACCATCTATTAAATAAATGATTATCCGCATAATGTCCTATTATAAATTCTGGATTTGAAGTC
>JAJPZJ010000176.1 GCA_021204405.1 Tannerellaceae bacterium
TAAAACATTCATATGATGTTCAATAAATCAACGGATATTATGCGGATAATCATTATTTTTATACCGTGCTTACAGCACTCAAAAAAGATCAACATCAACCACCCGGCACTGCGTACCGGGCTAGAATATATCGTCCTTGCAGGACTAAATGGGAGAGGATTTAACAGCGTTGTGCTCAAGCTGGGGAACGATTAGGTTTTATTTTTTATACGAACTTACTTTTTAGTCAGCCTCTTTATAAAATTGAGTAATATGAAAACAAAAAGATACAACATACCGGTTATTGTCTATTTCGTGATCGCAGCTTCGCTGATCGCCTACTTCTTCCCGAGGGAAGGTAAATTCCTTTACCAGTTTTACGAAGGCAAACCCTGGCAGTACGGCCTGCTTACTGCCCCGAACGACTTTCCGATTTACAAGATAGACGACGAGATCAAGGCCGAAAAAGACAGTGTGCTCCGCAGATTTGAACCTTATTACCGGTTGGATCAAACAATTGAGGCTTCGCAGGTAGAACGGTTGCGGACAGATTATAATACTACACTCAACCAAAAGGCCACCCCGGCTTATATGCAATATATAGAAAGGAGCCTTGTCAAACTATATGAGAACGGGATCATTTCTCCATTAGACCTCGAGGAGTTAAAACGCGACCACAAAGAGAAGGTCAACCTACTGGAAAATAATATTTCCCAAAGCAGGTACATAAGTGAGTTTTTCACGGTTAAAACGGCTTATGAATTTATTATTAATAACCGCCCTACTAACCTGGACCGGGCCATCCTGCAGGCATGCGATATAAATAATTACCTGACCGAAAACATAACTTATGATAAAGAGACATCTGACAAAGTAAGGGAAGACCTGATACGGAACATTTCCCTGTCAAGCGGATTGGTACAGGCCGGCGAACGGATTGTCGACCGGGGCGAGATTGTGGATACCCATACCTATAATGTATTACGTTCGCTGAAAACGATACACGAAACCAAAACCGGTGGTAACCAGCGGCAATACATCATTATGGCAGGGCAGTTTATCCTGATCTACTCCCTTATTATGTGTTACTGGTTGTACCTCTGGTCGTTCCGACCCAAGATATTCCATAACAAACGAAGCGCCACTTTTGTCATCTTATGTGTTTTTATGAGTTGTATCCTGGCCGAGCTTTGTATTAAGCACAGTTTGTTTAATATCTATATACTGCCCCTGGCCATTGTACCGATTGTAGTGCGTACCTTCTTCGACTCCCGCACCTCACTCTTTACCCATATGATCATTGTGCTGATCTGCGCTCTGATGGTACCCTACCCCCTGGAGTTCATCCTGCTGCAAACGGTTGCCGGCATGGTGGTGACCTTTAGTCTGAAAGACCTCTCGCAACGTTCGCAACTGATCCGTTGTGCTATATTTATATTCCTGTCTTACTCGGTACTCTATACCGCATTGATTCTTTACCAGGAGGCCGATTTCAAAAAGATTAACCTGTTCATGTACCTTTTCTTCGGTATAAACTTTATATTACTCTTATTTACCTACGTATTGGTATATATCCTCGAACGGGCCTTTGGTTTTGTATCGGGTATAACCCTGGTGGAGCTGTCAAACACCAATACATCTATCCTGAAAAAGCTTTCCGAAACTTCGCCCGGTACCTTCCAGCACTCGTTACAGGTATCGATACTGGCCTCCGAAGCAGCAGCCAAGATCGGAGCCAACTCACAGTTAGTTCGTACCGGTGCCCTCTACCACGACATCGGGAAAATGAGTAATCCGGTATTCTTTACAGAGAACCAGAAGAACTTCAACCCACATAGCCAGTTGGAGTACGACCAGAGTGCACAGATCATTATCAACCATGTGACCGAGGGATTGAAGATTGCAGAGAAAGAAAAGCTGCCTAAAGCAGTGACCGATTTTATCCGTACCCACCATGGATATGGAAAAGCAAAATACTTCTATAATTCCTATAAGAATAAATTCCCGGATAAGAAGATCGATGAAACCTCGTTCACCTATCCCGGCCCTAACCCATTCTCGAAAGAGACGGCCATCCTGATGATGGCCGATGCAGTAGAAGCAGCCTCGCGTAGCCTGACCGAGCATACAGAAGAGAGTATCCGCGGCCTGATCAATAAGATCATAGACGGGCAGATAGCCGACGGATTATTAAAAAACGCCCCGCTGACCTTCCGGGATGTGGAAACGATCAAGCGGGTATTCGAAGAAAAACTAAAAACAATGTACCACACCCGGATCAGTTATCCGGATTTGAAGAAATAGTATCCAGTAGTCCCCGGCAGGCATCCTCCAGCAGGTCGAGTACCAACTCAAAACCTGCTGCCCCTCCATAATACGGGTCGGGTACATGGTCGTACAACCCATTCCCGGCAAAGTCCATCATACCATGGATCTTCTCTACCGATTCCTGGTCGGGAGCCATTTGCCTGAGGTCGGCCAGGTTGCGGTCGTCCATCCCGATAATATAATCAAAATCGAAAAAGTCCCGGGTGGTTACCGGGCGTAAAATGGACTCCAGTTTATACCCCCGGCGGCTTGCATGCGAACGCATCCGCTGGTCGGCCTGTTCACCGGCATGGTATCCGAGTATTCCGGCAGAATCGATCTCGATCCGGTCTTCCAGCCCGGCATCCTTCACCATCTTTTTCATTACTGCCTCGGCCGACGGAGAACGGCATATATTACCCAGGCATACAAATAAAAGTCTGATCTTTTCCTGTTTCATTCTTTTCCTGTTTCATTCTTTTCGCTGTTTTAGCAATAAGGATACAAAGTAACGATTCTTTTTCGAAACTCCCTCAACAACACATTACGATTCCGGACACATCCTGCAAAGCTCCCTCCTCCAATTCACGTACCAATACATATTGCTCAGGAATATTACCGGCAGGATGTATATCAAACCCGGATGTTTGCCGGAAACCAAAACGGTGATAATAAGCCGGGTCACCGCAAAGGAATACAGCTTTATAGCCCAACTTCCAGGCTTCCCGGCAGGCAGTCTCTATCAGTTTTACCCCTACCCCATGGTTGCGGTATTCCAGCAATACGGAAAGAGGCGCCAGCAATAAGGCCTGGAACGTACGTCCATCCGGTTCTTTTACAGTTGTATGGGTCAGCATAATATGTCCGGCCAGCTTCCCGTCTACTATTGCTACGAAAGCCAGTTCGGGTATATAGTTACTACTCTTCCGGAGCTGTTCTGCAAAATCCTGTTCATCCCCGTCTTTTACAGGCGCAGACAGGAAAGAGCGTTGGATCAGGTTATAGATCATCCGGCAGTCGGCCGCTTTTTCCTGGCGGATATGGAGGCCGGATAATTGGTCGTGTTGCAGCCTGATCCGGTAAATACGTGACTCCTCTTCCTAGGGATGATACCCTTGTGCCAGATATTCAAAACCATATTTTTCATACAAACCGATATGGCCGGTTGTCAGGTACATCGATTTAAAGCCGGATTTTAAGGTATCTTCTTTTGCCTTTTCCAGTAACAGCGAACCATACTGTCTGCCCCGGTATTTCCTCTCTATGAACAAGGCACAAAACCAGGGATATAAATCCATCCGGCTTACAAAATTGTTGGTTACCAGGCCTGCACAACCTATGATCTCCTCCCCTTTCACCAGCAGGTACCATTGCGGCAAAGGCAACTCAGCACCAATACAATGCGTTATACAATCCTGGTAAATAACAGGAAGGACCGTATCCCATTTATGTTGGAAATAACGGATCGCCCGCTCTTCGTATGCAGGATTTTCCCTGATCGAAATAATATTTAGTTGATTCTCCATACTGATTTCTCCTCAAAATATATCCTACAAATATACTTTAAATCATACATTTGTATATCTATTTATATAACACGTTATGAATAAAAAAAATGATTATCCGCATAATGTCCTATTATAAATTCTGGATTTAAAGTCGGAG
>JAJPZJ010000146.1 GCA_021204405.1 Tannerellaceae bacterium
CTATAAAATAAAACGTTATCAGTTCCCCGAGCAGGCGGGGAACTGATAACGTTTTATTTTATAGACATTTATATACCTGGAAAATCTTCCGAGCATAACTGGTTTATAACCGGGCATCTACCTGCTCCCTCGGTAAAAACCCTTTTACATCATACACGACGCACAGCTCTTTTTTAAGCCCTGCCAGCTCCAGGGATAAGAACTGGTCATGTGCTACGGCTAGGATAATGGCATCATATTTTCCGGAAGGGAGCCTGCCGGAAACAGCCAATTCATATTCGGCATACACCTCGGCCGCATTCGCATAAGGATCGTATATAGTAGTCTTTACACCCACTTCGTGCAGGCTTTTAATGATATCCCCTACCCGGGTATTGCGGATATCCGGACAATTTTCCTTAAAGGTAAAACCCAGGACTAATACTTCCGAACCCCTCACCTGGATCTCTTTTTTGATCATCTCCTTTATCACCTGTCCGGCAATATAATCGCCCATTGTATCATTAATCCGCCGGCCTGCCAGGATCAGTCCCGGATGATATCCGTTATCCTGTGCTTTCCGGATCAGGTAATAAGGATCTACCCCAATGCAATGCCCTCCTACCAGGCCGGGTTTGAAAGGAAGGAAATTCCATTTGGTAGCCGCCGCCTCCAGCACCTCATTGGTATCAATATCCAACCGGTTAAAGATTTTGGCGATCTCATTCATAAAGGCGATATTAATATCCCGTTGCGTATTCTCGATCACTTTGGCAGCTTCGGCCACCCGTATACTGGATACCGGGTAAGTGCCGGCAGTAATTACGGAACGATAAAGGCGGTCGACCTTTTCCATCGTTTCAGGCGTAGAGCCCGAAGTAATTTTCAATATTTTATCTACCGTACGTGTTTTATCTCCCGGGTTGATACGCTCCGGCGAATATCCGGCAAAAAAGTCTGTATTAAATTGCAGGCCGGAGACCATTTCCAGGATAGGCACACACTTTTCTTCCGTAATGCCGGGACATACGGTAGATTCATAAATCACAATATCCCCTTTACAGAGTACTTTTCCAATGATTTCACTGGCATGGTATAAAGGAGTAAGATCCGGGCTGTTATGTTCATCTACCGGCGTGGGAACGGTAACAATATAATAATTACAGGCAGCAATCTCCTCAATAGCCGTTGTACAGAACAAACCGGATGTGCGGGAAGGATCATTGGAAGCCACCAATACCTGCTGCAACGCTTCGCGCTCCACCTCATTCGTAGAATCGTTTGCCGACATAACCGCAGTCACCCGCTTCCGGTTTATATCGAAACCCGTTACGGCATATTTCCCGGCAAACAGGTGAGCTAAGGGCAACCCTACATATCCAAGACCAATTACAGCAATTCTGATATCTTCCATCCGGTTGTGATATTTTTCAAACGGTCAAAGATAAGGATTTTAATCCTTACCCCTTTTCTTATTCTCAATTGCGGTAGTTATTTTTATACTTCAATACCTGCTCTACTGCATAGGTACCATCAAATCCCCGTTCTTTGGCATACGCCAGGGCGAGTTGTGTATAGGCTTCGTCCGGAAAGGCCAGCCGTTCCAGGTTCTTATACCCGGCTGCTTCGGAGACAGGTTTATTAAAATTCATCCGGTTCAGGTCTACCAGCACAAAGGAGACACGCTGGCCTGCATCAATCTTATAAAGCACATTGCCGCCGGAATAATCTTTGTGTAATATCTTTTTCTCATGCAACATCGCAGTAAATTTACCCAACCCTTCCATGACAAGCTGCTGGTCAGGATGGCCAGACTCTTTTTCAAAAATCCTCAGTTCGTGCATATCTTCCAGCTCTTCAGAAACATAGTAGGAATAAGACAGACCCACCGTGTAGGTTTCCATATACGCTACCGGAGCCGGGGTATGGATCTGTTCAGCCAACAAACGGGCAGCATATTCATAGGAACGGCAGGCTTTGGAAGTACGCACGGTTACATACGCAAAACGGTTGATAATATGGGGTAGTTTAAAACGCTTTACAACCAGTTTCTTTCCATCCACGATAAACTGCCGTAGTTGGTTCCGGCCGGAATAAACCAGTTCGCCCTCTTTTTCAAAACGTTCGGGAATAGAAGCTATATAACTGGCAGAAGCCTGGTAGCAAGGGTTAATAACAACTTTCATATCTTTTTTATCCTATCATTTCTATCACTTTATCCACTATTTTCTCCGGCGGGAGCTGTTCCATACAAGCCCAGTCACTACGCCGGCACGCTTTGTCACCAAAGACACTACACGGACGACAGGGCAAAGATAACTGAATTATATCTTCAGGATGTTGATTAAAGCCATAAAATCCGGCATACGGATGGGTCGCCCCCCAGATAGATAAGACACGGGTACCTACCAAAGAGGCAAAATGCATATTGGCAGAGTCCATACTCACCAGCAGGTCCAGGTTACTTATTAACACCAGCTCCTGTTCCAAAGGTAGCTTTCCGGCTATACATTGTACATTCGGAAATTGCTCTTCGAACTCTTCCAGTATAAGTTGCTCTCTCCCGGCTGCTCCAAACAGGAATATTTTTCCGGGAAAATAGGTGGAAAGCCGCCGGATCACCTGCCGCATCGCTTCCAGCGGATAGATCTTACCACGGTGCTTAGCAAAAGGAGCAATACCAATCCATTGACAATTTTTACTTCCGGTTACCTCCTGTATCCGGGTATTATCTGCTTTTTTATCCTCAAACAAAGAGGTAAATGAATTCCTGTAACCAAAGCCTACTTTCCGGAATACCTCCGCATACCGTTCTGTCATATGCATAAGCGGACTCATCTTTTTATTCCGGGCAGCCGTAAGTTGCTTTCGTTCCTTTCTTCCCTTATCTATTACATAGACAGGAGTACCCTGTAACCGGAATACTGTGCCGATCACTTTCGAACGAAGTACATCATGCAGGTCGAGTACCTTGTCAAAATTACATTGGCTCAGGGTAAAAGCAAACCGTAACAAACCACGCAGGTCTTTTTGTGCCCCCTGCGTATCGATCCCCAATAAGTTGATATTAGCCGGACGATTTTGAAAAACCGGTAACAGGAAATACTGTGTCAGTACCGTAAAAGTGTCTTCAGGGTTGGCCCTGGCAACCGAATAGATAACCGGTACAGCCATCGCGACATCTCCGATAGCCGATAAGCGGATCACTAATACCTGCATATCACTTTTGATTATATAAGACAGGATTCAGGGCAGGATCGTTGTACATCTTCATCTGCCTGTACACTTTCATATATTTTTTACCGGTAGTATATTCTTCCAACAACTGGTCTAAAGCCATTGAAAGATCTACCCGTTGCTGCAAAAGGACATCCAGTTTCTGCCGGCATTTTTCCTTATGCTCCCCGCTGGCATTGTACCGGTTTGCTTCCACCTGCATATGATAGATCTTCAGGGCGAGGATAGAAAGGCGGTCTACTGCCCACGCCGGGCTTTCGGTATTGATCGTAGCATCCGGCTGTTTTTCAATTATATGGTACTTATTCCAGAAATAGGTATCAATCTGTTCTACCAGGTCGGTGCGTTCCTGGTTAGACCGGTCGATATGACGTTTGAGCTCCAGTGCACTCACAGGATCGATAGCCGGATCGCGTATCAGGTCTTCCAGATGCCATTGCACGGTATCGATCCAACATTTCAAATACAAATATCCCTCAATACTATTTTCCGGATAAGGATTGATCATTGGAGTATCTATATGGTCTGACAGATGGTAATCGTTAATTACCCGGCGAAATATCCGGTTACTTAATTGGCTGAACTTCATAGTGCTTTCATGTAAATAGTTAAGAAAAATAGTTTAATTGATATGATTATCCGCATAATGTCCTATTATAAATTCTGGATTTGAAGTCGGAGTTA
>JAJPZJ010000042.1:0-19329 GCA_021204405.1 Tannerellaceae bacterium
CTTCTTTACTTTCCAAAAAATATCCTATTTTTACTCCCAGATGTGTGCGAACACATATTAGCTGATAAAATGAAGAATCACCATAAAATTCACATACAATGAATAACTTATTTTGCATCAAAAACAAGGTTGTTATAATTACCGGAGGAAGTGGTATCCTTGGGTCATGCATGGCACAGCACCTGGCCGCAGAAGGAGCCAAAGTAGTCATACTCGACAGGAATGAAGAGACAGGAAATGCCCTGGTGAAAGAAATAAGAACCAAAGGGAATGAAGCTATTTTTCTTATAACAGACATATTAGATAAAAGCGTACTGGAAGAAAACAAAAAACAATCCTTGAAAATATGGTAATATAGATGTACTAATCAATGCTGCCGGAGGAAATATGCAGGGAGCAACCATCGGGCCGGATCAGACAATTTTCGACCTCGAATTAGATGCTTTCCAGAAAGTAGTTGACCTGAACCTGTTTGGTACAGTAATCCCGACCATGGTATTTGCCCAGGCAATGGTAGCACAGAAAAAAGGATGTATCATTAATATATCATCAGAATCAGCCCTGCGTCCTCTAACCCGGGTAGTTGGATACGGTGCTGCCAAGGCTGCCGTAAGCAACTTCACACAATATATGGCAGGCGAACTCTCTACTAAATTTGGTTCGGGTTTGCGTGTAAATGCAATAGCTCCCGGCTTCTTTATTACTGAACAAAACAGGACACTCTTAACTAATCCTGACGGTTTATATACCGACCGGGCAAACACAATTATTGCCCATACTCCGTTCGGCCGTTTCGGTGAACCAGAAGAACTTTTGGGAACTTTGCAGTGGTTGGTAAGTGATGTCTCTGCTTTTGTAAACGGAGTAGTAGTACCTGTAGATGGTGGTTTCGACGCCTTCTCTATTTAATAACCATTAAATTACAACATATGTATCTATGTAAACAAACTTGGCGCTGGTATGGCCCTAATGACCCAGTAAGCCTGTGAGATATCCGTCAGGCCGGAGCAACCGGTGTGGTAACAGCCCTTCACCACATTCCCAACGGGCAGGTGTGGACTACAGAAGAAATAAAAAAAGAATACAAGAGATGGAAGCAGCCGGCTTACGCTGGAATGTAGTGGAAAGTGTTCCTGTACACGAACATATTAAAACCCAGACCGGTAATTTCCAACAATATATAGACAACTATAAAGAAAGTATCCGCAACCTGGGCAAATGTGGAGTAAAAATAGTTACCTATAATTTCATGCCGATCCTTGACTGGACCCGCACAGACCTGGCCTATACGCTACCCGACGGCTCTAAAGCATTACGTTTTGAACGGGCAGCTTTCGTGGCATTCGACTTATATATTCTACAACGTCCCGGGGCAGAAACTGAATATACGGAAGAGGAGAAGAAAAAAGCTTTAGACCGTTATAACCAGATGAGTGAAGAGGAAAAGCATATCCTTACCAGAAATATGATTGCCGGACTGCCCGGTTCTGAAGAAAGTTTTACAATAGAGCAATTCCAGGAGGCTTTAGATCGCTATAAAGAAATAGATGCAGCACAACTGCGCAGCAATCTGATTTACTTTCTGAGTCAGATTACCCCGGTTGCCGACGAAGTAGGTGTACGCTTAGTGATCCATCCCGACGACCCTCCATATCCTATCTTAGGACTTCCACGCATCCTGAGTACGGAAAACGACTTTCAGAAACTGATAGAAGCTGTGCCGAACGAAAGTAACGGATTATGCCTTTGCACCGGCTCTTTTGGCGTAAGAAGCGACAACGATCTGGCCGGTATTATGGAACGTTATGGAGATCGGATCGATTTTGTCCATTTCCGCAGTACGCAGCGGGATAAAGAAGGCAACTTCTATGAAGCTAATCATCTCGAAGGAGATGTAGACATGTATGGTGTAATGAAAGCTTTACTTAAATTACAACAGCGCCGTAAATGTTCCATAGCCATGCGTCCTGACCACGGACATCAGATGATCGACGACCTGAAAAAAATCACAAATCCCGGTTATTCCTGTATAGGTAGGCTCCGTGGATTAGCCGAGTTGAGAGGGCTGGAAATGGGTATTGCCCGCTCACTGCAAGACAGCGACCACTAACCTTTTACTTATATAATTTTATATCCAGGAAAGAGCATTTAACAAAAGTTGAGTGCTCTTTCTATATATTAAAAAATAGCCAACCTGTTCATACTCAATTTGAAATAATAAAAATAAATATAAACATAACCGAATAGCTATCTTTGGAGCTGTTATTTTTCGTATCTTTGCATTGGAAAACCAAATTACGATGTCTAAAACATATATATACCTAATTACTATTTTTTCGCTATTAGTATTAACTACCTGTAGTTCAGCAAGGCTTACGCAGCTCATGCCGCAACAACGGGAGGTGACTGTGTCGTTACCTTTAGCAGAATTACCATTACCCGCTATAGATAAAGATTCAGGAATAGTCTTGCCAACACCTGAATTAGCTAAGGTAGAAGCACAACGCCTGGAAATCTCAGGTTTTTTTACTGCAGCAGAGAAATCGCATGTGGCAACAAGTGATCCACGTCTTTTTAAAGATGGCAATTCACTGATCATCGATTTAGCTTTATTGCAACAGGATGAACATGCATTTCCGTTACCCGGAGCAAAACTGATCTCTCCGTATGCAGGAAAAAGGAAGAACTACACAGGAGTAGATTTAAAAACATTTGCAAACGATACAATTGTGTCAGCGTTCGATGGAGTTGTCAGGCTGGCAAAATCATATGCTGCCTATGGAAATGTAATAGTGGTACGTCATTACAATGGACTGGAAACTCTATATAGCCATAACTCCAAACATCTGGTAAAACCGGGTGACCCGGTAAAAGCAGGCCAACCTATTGCACTTGTCGGACGTACAGGGAGAGCAACTACAGATCATCTGCATTTCGAAGCACGTGTGAACGGTCGTCCTTTCGACCCATCACTTGTATTTAACTTCGAAACACATGACCTACATACTAAATATCTTGTATGTACACAAAAAGGGAATGGTATCACTGTACAACCTGTTGATATGTTCCGTCATATGACAGCAGAAGCCTATACGTATGAAACTCCGGCCGACAAGCCATTAGTCAGTACTTTTATCGATTAAGTGTTTACTCAGATTAAAACTAAGTAATATAATAAACAGCCCCGGAAGTTATAACATACTTCCGGGGCTGTTTATTATATTACTTAGTTTTAATTATTTTATAAGAAGATCACCGTTCCAAGTTGAGGGATTGCATATGAGCGCATAGAGTCGTACGTGCCCATTTAATTCTTCGCCGAAGGTCCCCTGTAAGGGATTAAGAGAAAATATCCTTAAGATGTTAAGTAAAATAAAGCCTCTTACTTTTTCAGACTCGCTAAATTTTATGCTTACAAAACAAATCTCTCCTATTTTAACGATGAGCCAAAAATTCACAGGTTATTTACTTCAAAAAACGAAGGAAAAGTATATTTTTGAAACATCTATTACAAATCACCAATTAAATGTATCAGATATGAAGAAGCCTTTATTTCTCTCTTTATCATTTTTAATTTCATTCTTGTGTATCGCACAACAACCTGAAAAACTAGTCGTATGGCCGGACCAGCAGGAAACTACCCTAACTGTTTACCATCCGGAAAATCCCAATGGCATGGCAATTATCATGTGTCCGGGAGGAGGATATACCGGTTTGGCAATTGGCCACGAAGGTCATGATATGGCAGACTGGATCACAACGCAAGGAATTACTTATATTGTTTTTACTTACCGTATGCCAAAAACCGATTATACGATTCCTTTGCAAGATGCAGAAGAAGCCATTAGGATTGTACGTCAACATGCCGGTGAATGGAAAATAGATCCGGGAAAAGTGGGTATAATGGGTGCATCAGCCGGAGGCCATTTAGCTTCCACCCTGGCCACCCATTATAGTAGTAAGGAAACACGTCCGGACTTTCAGATCTTATTTTATCCGGTAATCACCATGGATAGTAGTTTTACCCATATGGGGTCAAGAGTTAACTTACTAGGAGAAAATCCATCCGGCGAACTGGTCAAGAAATACTCTAATGAATTCCAGGTAACCAAAGACACCCCACCTGCTTTTATTATGTTATCTTCCGACGACAAGGCTGTTCCGGCTAAAAATGGAATTAATTACTACCTGGCTTTAGTAGAGAATGACGTACCTGTTAGCCTACATGCTTATCCTACCGGTGGACACGGATGGGGATTCCGGGATAACTTTACTTATAAAAGACAATGGACAGGAGAACTGGAAAGATGGTTAAGAGATACATATAATAACTTATAATGTAGGGCTTCTAAAGAACAGGTTAATCGAAATTCTTCTTCTCGTCAATAATATATTCCGGCCGGGCCTTTATTTCATCGAAAAGTACACCTATATAGTTACCCAGTACGCCAACAGTCAACAATTGTACTCCTCCAAAGAAAATGACGGAGGTAATCATAGAGGTCCAGCCGGTTTCCGCATTACTGAAACCATATATTTTACCCAACGTAAACCAAAGGGCAAGTATAATTCCTATCAGCACAGCAATAAACCCTAATCCTGTAGCCATCTGTAATGGTTTCTTGGAAAAATAGAGTATCGCTCCAGTTGCGAAAGTAAACATTTTGCTTACAGGGTACTTTGTACTTCCCCCGATACGTGCTTCACGGGTATAATAAAAGGGAACCTGCCTGAAACCTACCCAGCTAATCAATCCCCGGATATACTTCCCTCTTTCCGGAAACTGGTTAAACTGATCCATTACCTTCCGGTCTATTAAACGAAAATCGCCGGTATCCAATGGAAAGTCAATTTCACTCATCGAGTTAAGGACACGGTAAAAGGCTTTAGCCGTCCACTTCTTAAACTTACTGTCTCCTATACGGGATTTACGTACACAATATACCACATTTGCCTGCTCAGATTCCTGTACATGCAATAAATCCGGCAATAACTCCGGAGGTTCCTGCATATCCGCATCCATAATAACAGCCAGCTCGGCATCACAATGGTTAATACCTGCCGTCACAGCTGGTTGATGGCCAAAATTCCGGGAAAAATGAATGAGCTTCACAGTATTATCCTGCCGGGCAAAGTCATCCAGTATCTCGCGTGTACGATCCGTACTCCCATCGTTTATATAAATGATTTCCGAAGGAACCGGTAAAGATGACAAAGCCTGTTTGGTGCGGTAATAAGATTCATATAAAACCGCCTCTTCATTATAACATGGAATAATGACAGCAAGCTTTTTCATTCCGTCATTACCCTTTGAAGGTATAGAATTTATTCATTATAAAATTAATAACCGTATAAAAGGCCATGGCTATCAACTGATTATAATATGGATCAATCGTTAAAGTAGCATTCAGATACATCAATAATCCCAGTTGAAGCAAGTAACAAATACCAAATACGATACCGAATCGTAAAGCACTGCCTGCCCACCCTGCGGAACTTTGAAATGTCCACTGCTTATTCCATATAAAGCTATTCAATACACCGGCCACATATCCGGTAATATTCGAAAAAATATCAGAAGCGCCCAGCCCCTTCATCATAATCCAGATAACAACTGCTGTAATTACAGTGTTACTTACTCCTACAATACCATATTTAATGGCTTGCTTGAATGTTTCTACCATCTTTATCAATTATCTCCATGATCTCGTCCCGAGTTAACTCTTTCACATTTGTGATGGTAAATGTTCCGGCCAGAAAATCCCCATATAGGTTACACTCTCCGATCACAGCATCCAGTAATAGTTTTATATCCCATTTAACCGGTATCAGAAATACCAGTTCGATATATTGTTCTCCGATTGTTAATCTCTCCACTTCACAATCCGCACGTTCCAGATAATAAGGGAATTCCCATTCTATGATCTGGCGCTGATATCCTTCAAAAAACTCATTATCTTTTGAAAGAATAAGGGTATAAAACCGTAATTTTTTCCCTTTTCCACCCAGCCCGGTAGAGATATAGATCTGCTTTTCATCCGATAACTCCGACTCCAGAGAAATACGGCTTTCCATCAAAGCCAGGTAAGCCCAGTTCTCAACTTCTTCAGCCGGATGTTTTACATATTCCTGAAGCAACCGGTACGCCCGTACCTGGGGCGATGTTGCCAGCGATGAAAGAATATATTTTTTATAAAAAGAATATATTCTTTATAATCAGTTGTAATCTCTGGATCGGAAAGACTTTCTTCAAAGATTACGTAATCATCTTCGGTCAGCTCCATCTTATCCTTTCTCAAATCTTCCGAGTATTTGAAATACTCCATCTGCAATTCAACCGGTACGCGCTGTTCTAGTATATGGAAATGCCCGTCCATTTTGCTGAATGTCTCGTGAAAACGCTTGAAAACATCACCTTCCTTTTTCATAGACCGCTTTTTTAAGTTATTACCTTATTCCAATAAACAAGAAACACATACAAAAGTACTTTTTTCCCCGCGATTTACCACACGATTATTTAACTTAAAAACCTCCAAACTTCACAATAATAACTAATAACTCCTCTAATTAATGGAAAAACAGCTTAAAGTCAAAATAATAATTGGACATTATTAACGTCATTCAACAATATTAAGTATTTGTATACCATTAATAAAACAAAATCCCTATAACTTAATTTCACGCATCAAAAACTAAATTCATGCTATAAAACATCTTTTAAATAAACCTTAATAACCGAAAGTAGATTAATTTTACACACAATTTTGATAATAACAGATACATGAAGAACAAAAAAACACTCTCCGGTTTGTCTGTTTCCAACTTCAACAAGGTAGTAGATGGCAAAGAAACAACCCTTTGTATTCTCACCAACAAAAGAGGAGTGGAACTTACAATAACCAATTACGGTGCAAGAATCGTATCTCTGATGGTTCCCGACCGGAACGGAAAAATGACCGATGTAGTAACCGGCCACAACACTATAGACGAGTATTTAACCTCTGAAGAACCCTATTTCGGTGCAACCTGCGGAAGGTACGGAAACCGGATCGCAAAGGGAACTTTCACACTGGATGGCGTAACGTACGACCAGTTAGCGATCAATAACGGTCCTAACAACCTGCACGGCGGAATAAAAGGATTCAACTTCAAAGTATGGGACATCGTAAAAGCCGGCAATCAATCGGTTGAATTAAGCTACACCTCACCGGATGGCGAAGAAGGATTCCCCGGAACCCTTACCACCACTGTTACCTACCAGTTGTCTGACGACAACGAAGTTATAATTTTATACAAAGCAATTACCGATAAGCCAACTGTTCTCAATCTGACCAATCACTCCTACTTTAACCTTTCAGGGGCAGGCGACCCATATGTAGGAGATCACCTGTTAACAATTAATGCCGACACCTACCTGCCAACCGATAGTACCGCTATACCTTACGGGCCTGCAGAAAAAGTAGAAAATACACCAATGGACTTCCGCACTCCCCAGGAGGTAGGAAGCCGCATCAATGATGATTTCGAACAACTGGTATTCGGAAACGGGTACGATCATACCTACATTCTAAATAAAGAAACAGGTGAACTGGGATTCTGTGCACGTTATATCTCCCCTAAAACCGGTATTGTGATGGAGACATTCACCAGTGAGCCGGGCGTACAACTATATACAGGAAACTGGATGAGTGGTAACTTTGAAGGAAAGAACGGGCAGCGCTATCCGGCCAGGGCAGCCTTATGCCTGGAAACACAGCATTTCCCCGACAGCCCGAACAAACCGGAATATCCATCTACGGTATTACGCCCCGGGGAAACCTTCAACAGTACCACTGTATACAAGTTTTCCGTAGAATAAGGAATCAACAAAATTGTAACATAATAACTAAACCAAAAAATCATGAGTGATCAAACAAAACAAAAAAATTATGTATTGCCGATAGCGATGATGTTTGCGCTATTCGCAATGATTTCTTTCGTAACCGGGCTTCCTGCACCATTCGGCGTAATCGTGCAGAACCAGTTCGGTGCCTCTAACTTTCAGGCCACATTAGGATTCCTGGCGAACTTCATTGCCTATGCATTCATGGGTCTGCCTGCAGGTATATTACTGCAAAAGATCGGTTATAAGAAAACTGCCCTTATTGCTGTTGCCGTTGGCTTTATTGGTGTAGGTATCCAGTACCTTTCAGGTGTTGCCGAAAGCTACATGGTATACTTAACCGGTGCATTCGTATCTGGTTTCTCTATGTGTATACTGAATACGGTAGTAAACCCGATGTTGAACACCTTAGGTGGTGGTGGTAAAAAAGGTAACCAGTTAATTCAGACCGGAGGTTCTTTGAACTCTATCTCTGCAACTATCGTTCCTGTACTGGTAGGCTACCTGATGGGATCTAACGTAGACGAACGTACAATTGACAAAGCAAACCCTGCTCTTTTCATTGCTATGGGTATTTTCGCAGTTGCATTTGTGGTATTGTTATTAATGCAAATTCCTGAACCACGCCTGGCAACCAAGAGCAATGTTAAATACGAACACAGCCCGTTGGCATTCCGCCACTTCAAACTGGGAACAATCGCTATCTTCTGTTATGTAGGTATTGAAATTGGTATTCCTCACTTTGTGAACCTGTTCATGACTTCGCCAACAGCAGAAGGAGGACTGGCTATCGACTCCACTATTGCCGGATCAGTAGCCGGAACTTACTGGTTCCTGATGATGATCGGACGTATGGTAGGAGCTTCCGTAGGCGCTAAATTCTCTAGTAAATCGATGTTAACGTTTGCTTCCAGTGTGGGTATTATACTGATCCTGTTAGGAATCTTCAGCCCACTGGCAACTACTGTAAGCATGCCTGTATTCAAATCTGATATCTCATTCGGATTAGCACAAGTACCTATCAATGTAATGTTCCTTGTACTTTGCGGTCTGTGTACCTCAATCATGTGGGGAGGTATCTTCAATCTGGCTGTAGAAGGATTAGGTAAATATACGGAAGCTGCCTCCGGTATCTTTATGGTAATGGTTTGCGGTGGTGGTATCCTGCCGGTTATCCAGGGAGCTGTTGCCGATGCAACTTCTTACCTTGCCTGCTACTGGATAATTATTGCAGCCATGGCTTACCTGTTTTATTATGCACTGGTTGGTTGTAAAAACGTAAATACGGATATTCCTGTAGAATAAGAATAATATCATCATATCATAAAACCTAATAATGAAGAAATTATCTGCCTTATTCCAACAGCAGATAATTTCTTCATCTTTGTATAAACCACTAAAAGTAATATTACCATGCAAGAAACAATCAGAAAAAAGTTTAATGAATTATTCCAGTCAGAAGGTAGTGTATATGCTTCACCGGGCCGTATTAACCTAATCGGCGAACACACCGATTATAACGGAGGATTTGTATTTCCGGGAGCGATCGATAAAGGAATGATCGCTGAAATCAAGCTGAATGGTACAGATAAAGTACGTGCTTATTCTGTAGACCTTGAAGATTATGCGGAATTTGGTTTAAATGAAGAAGATGCCCCTGAAGCCAGCTGGGCACGTTACATCTTTGGCGTATGCCGTGAGATCATCAAACGTGGCGGAAAAACCGGAGGTTTCGATACTGTATTTGCAGGCGACGTTCCGTTAGGCGCCGGCATGTCTTCATCAGCCGCACTGGAAAGCACCTATGCCTATGCGCTGAACGATCTTTTCTCATTAGGTATCGACAAATTCGAACTGGCTAAAATCGGGCAGTCTACCGAACATAACTACTGCGAAGTGAAATGTGGTATTATGGATCAATTCGCCTCTGTATTTGGTAAAGCCGGAAGCCTTATGCGCCTGGATTGCCGCTCACTGGAATATGAATACTATCCCTTCAAACCTGTAGGCTATAAACTGGTACTGCTTGACTCGGTAGTAAAACACGAACTGGCCTCGTCAGCCTATAACAAACGCCGCGAATCATGCGAGAATGCTGCGGCTGCCATCCGCAAAAACCATCCGGAAGTAGAATTCCTGCGCGATGCTACCATGGAAATGCTGAACGAAGTAAAAGATGATATCAGCGAAGAAGATTACATGCGGGCGGAATATGTAATTGAAGAGATTCAACGCGTACTTGATGTATGTGATGCTTTGCAAAAAGGCGATTACGAAACGGTAGGACAGAAGATGTATGAAACCCACCACGGCATGAGCAAACTATACGAAGTAAGTTGTGAAGAACTTGACTTCTTAAATGATATTGCAAAGAAATGTGGTGTAACAGGCTCCCGCGTAATGGGGGGTGGCTTCGGTGGATGTACTATCAACCTGGTAAAAGAAGATAAATATGATGCATTTGTAGCCGAAGCCTTCTCAGCTTATAAAGAGAAGTTTGGCCGCGAACCTAAATTGTATGAGGTAGTAATAAGCGACGGAGCTCGTAAATTATGTTAAAATGACGTAAATAACACTACTTAAACCGAATCACACAAAGGATGATGCTTTTTGCATCATCCTTTTTTTATGCAACCAGGCGTGAATCAAACCTTTATCTAAAGCTACCCGGAAAAAACAGGACAAATACATTTTTAACAAAAAATACGCATTCAAAAGAAAGATTTCAGGAAATGAATTGTTTATACAAAATAAGGTAAAAATTATAAGCAAAGAATACCTATCTTTGCGCAAAAATAAAACTCATCAAGATGAATGATATTAAAATAATGAACAAGGCAGCCGACAATATCCGTATCCTGGCTGCTTCAATGGTTGAGAAAGCGAACTCAGGACACCCGGGAGGGGCTATGGGTGGCGCAGATTATATCAATGTCCTTTTCTCTGAGTACCTGGTTTTTGATCCTAAAAATCCGGAATGGGAAGGCCGTGACCGCTTTTTTCTCGACCCGGGCCATATGTCGCCGATGCTTTATTCAGTATTAGCATTCACTGGTAAATATACAATGGATGAACTCAAAGAGTTCCGTCAATGGGGCAGTCCTACACACGGACACCCTGAACTAAATGTAAAACGTGGGGTAGAAAATACCTCAGGTCCGTTAGGACAGGGACATACCTACGCCGTAGGAGCAGCGATCGCTGCCAAATTCCTGAAAGCCCGTTTGGGAGAAGTAATGGACCAGACGATCTATTCCTATATTTCCGACGGTGGTATCCAGGAAGAAATTTCACAGGGCGCCGGACGCATTGCAGGCACGCTGGGACTGGATAACCTTATCATGTTTTACGATGCCAACGACGTACAGCTATCGACTAAAGTAAAAGATATTACTTCCGAAAATGTCGGAATGAAATACGAAGCATGGGGATGGAAAGTTATCCATATCAATGGAAATGATGTAAAGGAAATCCGCAATGCACTCAACGAAGCAAAAGCAGAAAAAGAACGTCCTACCCTTATTATTGGAAATACCATTATGGGTAAAGGAGCCGTAAAAGATGATAACAGTTCATACGAAGACCAGGTTTCCACCCACGGCCAACCGCTATCTGCCGCAGGTGCCTCGTATGCAGCTACCGTACGCCACCTCGGTGGTGACCCTGAAGATCCATTTGTTATTTTCCCTGAAACGGCAGCCTTATATGCCAAGCGGGAAAAAGAGCTAGAGCAGATCGTATCGGAAAGATATACAGCCAAAGCAGCCTGGGCAAAAGCCAATCCTGAAAAGGCTGAAAAGATGCACAAATGGTTTGCCGGCGAACTACCGGCTATCGACTGGGCCGCTATCGAACAGAAGCCGAACCAGGCGACCCGTGCTGCCTCAGCAACTGTACTGGGAGTGCTGGCTACACAGGTAGAGAATATGATCTGTTCGTCTGCCGACCTTTCCAACTCCGATAAAACAGATGGTTTCCTGAAAAAGACCCATGCTTTTAAAAAGGGGGATTTCTCCGGAGCTTTCCTACAGGCAGGTGTCAGCGAACTGACAATGGCTTGCCTGTGTATCGGTATCACTTTACACGGAGGTGTGGTTGCAGCGTGCGGTACCTTCTTTGTATTCTCTGATTATATGAAACCGGCGATCCGTATGGCGGCTTTAATGGAACTGCCTGTTAAGTTTATCTGGACACACGATGCATTCCGTGTAGGGGAAGACGGACCAACCCACGAACCGGTAGAGCAGGAAGCACAGATCCGCCTGATGGAAAAGCTGAAAAACCATAAAGGACATAATTCCACACTGGTATTACGTCCGGCCGATGTAACAGAAACAACCGTAGCATGGAAGATGGCAATGGAAAATAAATTTACTCCCACTGCCCTTATCTTCTCGCGCCAGAATATAACCGACCTGCCGGCAAAAACCAACCGGTACGAAGAAGCGTTAAAAGCCGAACAGGGTGCTTATATTATCGAGTGCGATGGCAATCCGGATGTGGTAATGGTTGCCTCAGGTTCGGAAGTATCTACACTGGTAGAAGGTGCCGCCCTGCTGCGTGCAGATGGTATCCGGGTACGTATCGTATCTGTTCCTTCGGAAGGCCGCTTCCGTAGCCAGGGTAAAGAATACCAGGATGCAATCATTCCTCCGGGCAGCAAAATATTCGGGCTGACAGCCGGCTTACCTGTTACATTGCAGGGATTGGTTGGCAGCGAAGGTAAAGTATGGGGAATGGAATCGTTCGGATTCTCTGCTCCGTATAAGGTGCTTGACGAGAAACTGGGCTTTACGGGTAAGAACGTATACAACCAGGTAAAAGAATTTTTAGCATAACATAAGAACAGCAGGCGGATAAGACCCTTTATCCGCCTTTTTTCTACTTAAACAACAATGAAAACAATAGGACTTTGTAGTGATCACGCAGGATTTGAAACAAAAGAGTTTGTAAAGCAACTTCTTGAAGAAAAAGGTTTATCGTATAAAGATTTTGGAACTCATTCAACCGATAGTTGCGACTATCCCGACTTTGCCCATCCTTTGGCACTGGCTGTTGAAGCCGGCGAAGTATATCCCGGTATTGCAGTTTGCGGCAGTGGCAACGGCATTGCCATTACCCTGAACAAACACCAGCAGGTACGTGCCGCTTTATGCTGGCAACCGGAACTGGCCGTACTGGGCAGAGCCCATAACGATGCTAATATACTGGTGATGCCCGGCCGCTTTATAAGCCCCGAAGAAACCAAAGCAATTGTTGAAAGCTTCTTTGAAACTCCCTTTGAAGGCGGACGCCACATCAACAGAATAAATAAAATAGGACTGAAGCAAGGTCTATAAATTAAATTTAAAACACGGAGACACAGAGACACGGAGGTAATATATATCTTGAAAATAAAATCTCCGTGTCTCTGTGTCTCCGTGTTTATTTCCCCGATTACCACCTATCAAAGCTATGTTCACCTGTCTGAAGCCCTTCCTGCCTTTTGCTTGTTCCTTGTCTATATCCAATATGCCTATAAATATGGAAATATATATTCCTCAATTGATAGCAACCGGTATTGCCCTGTTGATCATCTCCGTATCTAAGTTCCTTAGCCGGAAACTGATTAACCGGTACGGTGTCCTTTTACAAAAGTCGGAAATAAGGCGGAGGCAGATCAAGCAATTGATATCCATTATACTCAATATACTTTTCATTATTGTCTTAGCAATCATCTGGGGCGTACAACCTCATAATTTACTCATAGGCCTCTCTTCTATATTTACGGTAATCGGTGTTGCCTTTTTTGCCCAATGGTCGATCCTCAGCAACGTAACAGCAGGAATTATTATGTTCTTCAACTCCACCTTCCGCCTGGGCGACCGGATCAGGATACTTGATAAAGATATACCTATTGAAGCAACAATAGAACATATCCATGCGTTCTATACCCATATCCGTACCAGTGACGGCGAAGAAATTGTTATCCCAAACAACATATTCCTTCAAAAGATTGTAGCTGTAAAAAACAGTAACCAGTAATAGGTTATCTTTGGAAACAATAAAATACATACAAGCTAAAACGATCCTATCCAGGTTAAAAAGTACGGATAGCTTTTTCGGGATCAGCTACAATATGAACCTGTACCGCGGATGCCAGCACGGATGTATCTATTGCGATACCCGGAGCGAATGTTACGGCATAAACGATATATCTTCCATTACCGTTAAAGAAAATGCCATCGAACTCCTGCAACAGGAGCTACGCGGATTACACAGAAAACGGGGCACCATAGGGACAGGCTCGATGAACGATCCGTATATGCCCATCGAAAAGGAATCAGGAATGACCCGTAAAGCACTTGGTGTGATTGCCTCAGAAAAATTCCCCGTACATATTATTACTAAAAGCGACCTGGTGGTACGCGATACCGACCTTTTACAGGAGATAACCAAAATATATGCCGCAGTAAGCCTTACCATTACTACCGCCAACCACCAGTTAGCCCGGCGGCTGGAACCACAGGCTCCTCCCTCCTCTTCCCGTTTTAAAGCTTTATATAATTTGTCGAAAGCAGGGATCTATACCGGGATAACCCTGATGCCATTGCTCCCTTTTATAAACGATACCACCGGGAATATTGAAACAATCCTGCAAAAAGCAAAAGATGCGGGAGTCTCCTATGTGATACCCATGTTTGGTGTAACCCTTCGGAAAGGCTCACGGGAGTATTTTTACCAACAACTGGATAAGCAGTTCCCGGGAACACAAGAAAAGTATATCCGGCAATATAACACTCAATATGAATGCTTCTCGCCTGACTATTACCGGCTCCATGATCTATTTATGGAGATGAGCAGTAAACTTGGTATCGCCACCCAAATAAAGTTTTACCAGCAGCCTAACACCGGACAACAATTATCTTTATTCTGATTCTGAGGTAGAGATGCCTCCTGGTGAAAAAGTCCTTCCTTATTATAAAATAGAGCTAAATTCCGCCAGGAGATATTTCCCGTATAAATAGTAAAAACAGTGATATGAATATCTATATTATTACCGTCTGAAATACCGATTGAATTACCGATAAAGCCCGGATCCATTGCTACTGCTGCATGATCATAGGTAAGAAGCAGCGTTTAATCAAGTTCCCGATACATACACCTTCAGGTTACCAAACCTTGATTCCTTTATTTCCTTTTTATCCAGCAGATATTGGATATCTTTCTTCGCCTTTGTATAATTACATTGATTAAGCCGCATCACTGTAGTTATATTAATAAGCTCATATCTATTAATATACCATAAGATCCGTTCATACCGTTCAGCATCCGGATAGGCCGTGCGTTTACGAGCCTGACGAACACGTTTTATATCAACCGCTTTCAGCCGCTGCTTCAACTCTTTATCGGGCCTGAACGAGATTCCTTTTACCTGTATAGAGGGCGAACGGATCTCGCTTTTATCTTTTACAAAACGGCTTTCCAATGTTACCGAAAAGGTACCAATTCCTTTCAGGTAAACATTGCAACCATCACTCAATCCGTCGAAGATGGAATCCGAAAGGCTTTTCAATACGCCCGATAGATCGCCAGCCGTAAAACTGGTATCAGCACTTATCTTTTTGGCCAGGTAATCAATTTAATCGTTTTTTTAATTACAGGGCGTGGATGCAATAAAGAATCTTCTTCACCTTCCTGAGGTGGATTTTTAAAATAATCGTATTCAATAGCCATAACTTTCTACAGATATAAGGTTAAACAATAGGAATGCTAACTGAAAAATCTTAGACAACTAAGAGATTACACCTGGGTGTAATCATTTAGCTCTGCCTTATAAATATAGTAAATTATATGGAATCAACTATTATTATTGTAGAAAAATGTAGGTATCTAACGTAGAAAAAATAGCTGTACCCCTACATTCCCATACTTAATGCAGGAATGTAGGGGTACGCAACAGCATAGACCATTTTTATTCCACTATAATGGAACCGGTAGGTTTCTTTGCGCTCCCGTATCAGGTACGGGAACAGTTTTACTATTACACACGGATCAGGTACTTTCCAAAAACGTATTTGATAAAGATTTGGGTAGCTCTGCCGGCTTTACATACTATTGATTTTGTTGTTTCCGGGTAGATTTTACAAGAACCATCTGTAGGAAAACTAATAGTTAGGGCGTAATTTGTTGGATTGTTGATGGTAAAGATATATTCCATTCCGTCTGTTCCACCTGTGAATACAGGGTAGACAGTTGCGGTAGATGTAATAGCCAGGTTAAAACGGCAGTCGTAGTTATAATCTGATAGGTTATGGGTTCCACCTACGGAAGGAAGATTAGTGTATGTTCCAAATTGTGGGGTTTCATTAGCATAAGGGATTCTTTTCCAATTTCCCCAATCACCGCTATAAGCATTCCTTTGCCACATTTGTTGAGTATTATTATTTTCATAGGTTACTAGAAATTGGTTACAGGTAGTAGCATTTGTAGGACCTTGTAATATAATCATTGAAAAAGCTTTTTCTATCGGACTATTCGTTAGAGTTTTAGCAGTAACATTCATTGTACATTTATAGATGCCTGGAATTGTGTAATCATTTAAATCAGCGTTAGCAGGAATATTTTCTGCATCCCATCTTAATCCACCGGTAGCTGTTAATACGCCAGTAGTATTTATACCATTACTAGCCTGAAGCCTTAACACTCCTGGTTCATCGGCAACTTCAATAATTCTGGTAGTAAAGTCGGCTGTACTATTATCTGAATGGAAATCAATATATGGGTTAGTTGCTACTATTTCTACTCCACCTACTCTATCCAATGCTACTCCTGGCATACCATCATTAGAAGAAGTCTTTCCGCTGGTAAATATGGAACTATTACTAAAAATAGATCCTTTAAATTTATGACCTGCTGTAGCAACATAAGTTAGTTCATTCGTATTCTCTTCTAATATAGAGGAAGTATAAGTACCTTCATCAGCAATATATAACCACCTTACTCCCTTTTTTGCAGCATCTTTTTCTGAATTTGCAATAAATAATCCATTAATATTCAGAAATGAACCCGAAAGTCCATCGGCAGGACCAGTTTTATTATTAGCAGATAAATACGTTCCAGTGGTAATGTTTTTGTCTGCATGTATGCTTCCCGTGGTCATAAGATCTCGGGTATCAGAAAGTTTGGCATAATCTTCAATTAGTTTATTAATTTCTTCTTTAGTATAAATATCATCCAAAGAGGTAGAACCAATTAATTCCCATTTCTCTTCTTCCCGGATATAAACATATCCTTTGAATTGATTAAATTCATCATTGCTATCAATACGGACCAGTACCACATCTCCATCTACAGGGTTTTCGATAGCTTCTAAATCCTCTTCTTTTTCAACTGTACCCCGTAAGCGGAATACACGGCCAACCAGATCAATCTTTTCCTGTACTTCTTCTTTGGTGGCATATTCTTCCTCTACTTTACCGGACAGGTTAAACAACCCGTCTGCCACACCGTCTAACTTCTCACGGAGAGGGGAAAGTTCTTCTTTACTGGCCAGGATGTCCATGTCCGGTTTTAAAGAGGCAAGCCACTGTTCCTCGGTGCCTTCAAAACCTGCGGCAGCAGCCAGTTCATAAGCAGACTGTCCGGTAGGGCCTTGGAGCGTTCCGTTATTTATCCATCTTTCGTTTACTGCATCATAGATATAATATCATAGGGAGGTGTATTGCCTACGGCATAGGTATCGCCGGATGCAGGGTTGGGTTCACAGGATTCGAGCTGTGCAAGGGATTCATAATGTCCTAAAATGACAAAGCCTTTTCCTGGTTCTCCTTTTTCACCACGTAAAAGGAGTTGTTGCTCCGGGGTCAAATCGTCAAAGATGAGCGCCTTTCCGGTATCGCCTTTGGCTGAAAGGAGCATCAGATGTGGGTTGTCATTACCGGGTTCCACTCCTTCAAAAGGGGTTAATACCAGCCAAGAGCTACCTTTATAACTGATTATATCCAATCGTTCATATGCGCGTTCAGGGTTATAGATGCCACGGGGAGTAAGCATTACCTTGCCAAGATTTACTTGTTTTGTTGCCATTGTTTTCTTTTCCTTTAATTGATTCTATTCATTTTATTTGTACAACTTCCAGCCGGAGGGTTGATACATTGCAAAAGAAAAGATACTCAAACAGGTTTCAAAGAAAGATTACAAGGGTGAGAATAATAGTTGTTAGGATTGGAAAAAATAGTTTTAAATGAAGTGTTTTACTATACTTTATTTATCCCTAATAAAAAACAATTATAACACAACAAAGGCCATACAAATAGAATAAGATAGATTCCACGAGAATTCATAATCTTTTTTACTATTTATATAGCCTTTTACTATCCTATTACCACTAAATAAAAGGTGATAGATGATAGATTTGGTGATAGATAGAAAAAGTAATCTATCACCAAATACACAGCTCTTAATCAATCTATTACTAAAAAAAGTAATAGATGACAGATGATTACTGAAAAAATTAATGTAAAGAACGTTTTCCTACTGCTGATCTTCTTCTCATATTATAAACGGATTAAGTATTTACCAAAATATATTTAATGAAAATTTCTGTGACACGGCCAACTTTACAGATAACAGATGTTGTCCCTTCCGGATCTATTTGGTGATTCTCAACACTGGACGGTAAAGTTATAGTTAGATCACCAGTACCGGTATTATTAATTGAAAGAATATATTCATGTCCATCTTTCCCACCAGTAAAAGCTAACAGGCCTGATGTGTGTTCTGCTCCAGTATAATTATATCTTATGTCATAAGTGTAATCGGACAAGTTATGAGAAGTTGCTATAGCAGTAATAGTAGTAGATTTACTAAATAATAAGTCATCTGTGTTGAGTATACGTTTCCATGCTGACCAAGTTGTGCCAACCATCGAACGAACATAATGATTTGAATTATAATCTACTAATTGCTGTACAACATATTGACTACTTGTAATAGAACCTGACGGCAATTTCACAGATAGGTGATAGGCTAAACTTGTAGGACAATTCAATTGTGTAGTTACAATTGAATTTTGTGTACACCTATATTCACCTGAAGCAGTAACGCTATTTAAATTTAATCCATTTACATTAATTGCTATTGCATTATAGTAAAATCCTGCTCCAAAATAAACTGCATTGGCATTAAAAAAATATGAATAATCAAATAAATTAGTTGCACTTATAGATGCTGATTTTGTCGAATAAAATTCTAAATTTCTTGCCGGTGTGAGAATAATTCTTGACTGAAAATCTGATGTATCATCAGTTAGATTAAAATTAATATAAGGTTGAGGATATGTTAATTCAATAAAACCATTCGCAAGAACACTACCATTTATCCCATCATCTGTACCAATCTTACCTGAACCTACATAAATAAACTTATTTAAATTTATATTTCCTTGTATATTTGTATTATTTCTT
>JAJPZJ010000042.1:19429-20933 GCA_021204405.1 Tannerellaceae bacterium
TACATAAATAAACTTATTTAAATTTATATTTCCTTGTATATTTGTATTATTTCTTAATGCTGTAGTACCAGTTATATCTAATGAGCCTGTTGTTTTCCAATTATGGTTATCATCTATCTTGGCACAATCTTCAATTTGCTTATCAATTTCTTCTTTGTTATAAATATCATCCAGAGAGGTAGAACCAATTAACTCCCATTTTTCTTCTTCCTGGATATAAACATATCCTTTGAATTTATTAGATTCATTCTTATTGTCAATCCTAACCAATAAAACATCTCCGTCCGCAGGATTTTCAATGGTTTCTAAATCTTCTTCTTTCTCAATTGTTCCACGTAAACGGAATACCCGGCCAAACAGATCAATCTTTTCCTGTACCTCTTCTTTGGTAGCATATTCTTCTTCTACAGTGTCAATGCGTTGTTCAATTCTCTCTTTTGCCTGTTGAAGACGTTCTGTTACCTCTTCCAGGCTTTCAGCTATGGGAATTAATTCTTCTTTAAGCGCTATCTTTTTCCATATCAGGTTTTAAATGTGCCAGCCACTCTTCTTCTGTACCTTCAAAACCAGCGGCAACAGCGATCTCATAAGTAGAATAGCCTGCCGGTCCCTGAAGATTACCATTATTTATCCAACTCTCAGCTATCGAATCGTAAATATAAATATCATAAGGAGAGTTGCTTCCGATGGCATACGCATCACCCGCTTCTGGGTTTACTTCCTACATTTCCAGTTCTGATAAAGTGTTGTAGTGGCCAAGGATTACAAAACCCTTCCCTTCTTCTCCTTTTTCACCTCGCAGGGCCTGTTGCTGTTCAGGTGTCAGTTCTTCAAAGGATAATGCTTTACCGGTATCGCCTTTAGCAGCTAACAGCATTACAGATTCATTTTCCCGACTAGGAGTTATTCCTGCAAAAGGGGTGAGTACAAGCCAGGAGCTTCCCTGATAACTGATTACGTCTAAGCGTTGGTATGCATGTTGAGGATCATATTCCCCACGAGGTGTTAAAACAACCTTTCCCAAATTAATTCCTTTTTTTTGCCATTGTTTTTCTTTTCGATTATTAATATTCTATCCGTTTATTTTCACTGCCACCGGCCGGAAGAGTGATATATAACAAAGAAATGGCTATTAAAAAGATCCACAAAAAAAGATTACAAGGGTGAGAATTAAAATAAGTATGGTTGGTATATTGGAATGCTCTCTTATTTTCCTTTGCGGTATAAACACTTACACTTTTATTATGGAAAACAAAAAATAAAGAAATGTTAGATTCATTGAGATTCCAAATTTAGCTAAAGTATTGATGGGTACTGTAAACAAAGTAATCTATACCAGCTGCGTGTATTGGAAGATATATGAACAACTTTCATGGGTTAAATAAATCAACAAGACAAAAAAAGCGACTACTTTTTATAGTAGTCGCTTCAATATCAAATCTTTAAAACTGTCGGGGTACCAGGATTCGAACCTGGGACCCCCTGCTCCCAAAGCAGGTGCGCT
>JAJPZJ010000011.1 GCA_021204405.1 Tannerellaceae bacterium
CTCCGACTTCAAATCCAGAATTTATAATAGGACATTATGCGGATAATCGTTTAATATAATTCCTGAAAAGCTATAGTTTTGCCAGGACTTTTTAATCGGTTGATAAACTAACTTATTAACCCTTTAATATACCGAGAATGAGAACCTGGTGGTTGCTATGGCAACTTTGTTTATTACCTTTTACGAACTTATATGCCCAACAAACTAATATGCTAACCCGTAAACCTGTTGCTGGCTACGACATAAGTCATTCCCTGCCAGTTTACTCAATGGAAAAAGCCCCTTATAGGGCTTCCTGGAAGACTTTTGTTCTACCCGTAACTTTTATTACTTATGGAATACTGGCCCGTACGGTTAACGGTGTCGGAGAATTAGATCATTCCATCCACCGCCGGCTTGATAAGCGAAGCGACCGCCGGGTCCCTGTCGACGACTATATGCAGTACATCCCCGCAGTAGGAGTATATGTAACAGACTGGTGCGGATTAAAAGCAAAACATTCCTGGCAGGACAGGACTATCCTGATGGCAACTTCACACCTCCTTATGGCCGGCACGGTACAAACAATGAAAAGAACTATCCGGGCAGACTGCCCCGATGGAGGTAAACGCTCTTTCCCATCCGGCCATACAGCAACAGTCTTTACAGGTGCCCACCTATTGTTCCGGGAATATAAAGACACCTCTTTCTGGCCGGGCATAGCCGGCTATACCGTGGCTACTACCACCGGGTTGCTCCGGATGGTAAACCGGAGGTACTGGTTCAGTGATGTGGTGGCTGGTGCCGGTATCGGTATTCTAAGTGTAGAGGCCAGTTACCTTCTTTTACCCCTTTTTCAGAAAAAAGATAACCTACGGGAACAGACCGATGCCCGGTTTACCTTTTTCCCGCTGGCAATTCCTCAGCAGACAGGGGTAGGAATGGTGTGTACTTTCTGAACAGGTACAATAACAAAACAGATGTAGAATTGTTACTAGATGAATATGATGAGACCGGGATATTATACATATCTGCGTAAAAAATGCCAAAACTTATCATTCCCCGCCGGTTTTTTACTGGCGTGCCTCGGAATGTTTATCTTATTTACTCCCTATTTATTCCTGCGGGATTTTAGTTCCCAGAATGAATTGAGATACCTTTCCATTGCCGATGAGGCACTGCGTAACGGACATTTTTTCGGCTTTATGCACCAGGGAAAGCCCTATGCCGATAAACCCCCATTATACCTCTGGATCTTAATGGGGTTAAAAAGCCTGACCGGGAAACATGCTTTGGGATGGATTTCCCTATTCTCGCTGCTGCCGGCCTTTGGTATTATCTTTACCTTATGTTATTGGATTAAAGATTTGTTAGGAAAAGAAGGAGTAGCGGTAAGTTTCCTTTTACTGATGACAACTTACTGATGACAACCGCCTTATTTATAGGCCCGGCTCTGTTTGTCCGTATGGATATGTTAATGTGCCTGTTTATGATACTGGCACTTTATAGTTTCTATAAAATCTATTCCGGTACTAACAGTCCCTACGAATCGTGGTTACTTGTGCTATGGCTGTTTATGGCTATCTTTACCAAAGGCTCGCTGGGATTACTTCTTCCGCTGGTTTCCATGCTTACTTTCTTAATAATGAAAGGGAAGTTACGCACAAGTAGCCGGTACCTGGGATGGAAACAAATCGCAGGGCTATTAGCCGCTTTTATGCTATGGTTTAGTCTCGTATGGCTGGAAAAAGGAACTTCTTACCTCTATAACCTCACCTTTAATCAGACAGTAAACCGGGCGGTAGATGCCTTTCACCACAAAGAACCGGTATATTTTCACCTCAAAGCCTTATTATATGCAGTAGCTCCCTGGACAATACTTATTCTTATTGCAGCATGGACGGGGATACGTCGTAAACTATTTACGGACGACAGGTTGCAATTTTTCTGTATCATATGCGTCAGCCAGTTTACGGTGCTGTCCCTTATCAGTTCCAAATTGGCTATTTACCTGTTGCCTGTTATCCCTTTCCTGCTGCTGCTTACCGTATGGGTAATGAAAAAGAGTAACTATACCGCCAGCCTGGCAGCAGGACTTTACCTGCCTGCTTTGATTATAATCGCGGCGTTACCGGTTTACCTTTGGCTGATAACTAATCCGGAGTATGCATGGCTGCAACCCCTGAAACCGTTGATCATTACCGGCTGGTGTGCCGGTGTACTATGTAATGGATACGCAGTTTACCTATTAATTCGTTTCCGCCGGCTTTTGCGTCCGGCCGGATGGATTGCCTTTGGACTGCTCCTGTTTGTTTCCATTGCCGGTTGGACGATCCCACAGGTAAACAACCGGATTGGTTTCCGGGAGGTTGCCTCTGTAGCCATAGCACTCTCTCCGGAAGGGAATACCCAATACTATTCCTGTGGCATCAGGCGCCCGGGTGGTATGGAAGTATTTTTGGGTGTACCAGTTGTTAAAATAGCACCGGAGGAGATCCTTACAGGTAAATACTCGGGCACGGTGCTGTTGGTAGATAAAGATAAACTCCGGAAGATAGAGGAACTTCAAACCTACCTCCGGGATAAACCCTACCGGACGGTTGGGAACCTGCTGGTTTTCCGTTTATAAAAAAGAGGCTGTCTCAAAACTATACTTTACAGAAAAGTAAATACCCAACGTGTTCCCGGACTTGATCCGGGATCGCAAAAGAACAGACCGGTATCTATCTTTTTGCAACTTATACCGACTGTTTTAATGCGGTCCCCGCGAAAGCGGGGAACTAGCAGGACTTTTGAGAGAGCCTCTTTATTTTATCTGTTCCGATCAGGCATTAAAGCACATTGATCTCTTTCAATACATCGTTAGTAGCTCTTACTGCGTCAGCACTCTTGGCGAACAATTCTTTTTCAGCATCATTCAGTTCCAGTTCAACGATCTTTTCAATACCGTTCTTACCAAGCACTACAGGAACACCGATACAGATATCATTCTGTCCGTATTCACCTTCCAGGGCAACTGAGCAAGGAATCATCTTTTTCTGGTCGTGGATAATCGCTTCGGCAACCAAAGCTCCTGCAGCACCCGGAGCATACCAGGCAGAAGTACCTAACAGCCCGGTCAGTGTAGCACCACCCACCATAGTAGCTTTAACCACTTCTTCAATTTTCTCAGCACTCAATAGGTTTGTTACAGGAATACCTTTGTAAGTAGCCAGGCGAGCCAGCGGGATCATAGTCGTATCACCGTGACCACCAATTACCATACCTTCCACATCGTTGGCATTGCAACCCAAAGCTTCTGTCAGGTTATATTTGAAACGTGAGCTGTCTAAAGCACCACCCATACCGATAATGCGGTTTTTAGGAACACCTAAAGATTTAAGTGCCAGGTAAGTCATTGTATCCATCGGGTTAGAGATAACCACGATCACAGCATTAGGAGAATATTTCAGCAAATTCTCAGCTACGCTCTTCACGATACCAGCGTTTACACTGATCAACTCTTCACGGGTCATCCCTGGTTTACGGGGAATACCTGAAGTGATGATAACAACGTCTGAATCAGCAGTCTGTGCATAATCATTCGTGCAACCAACCACAGTAGAGTCGAAACCTAATAACTGTGCTGTCTGCATCATATCCATTGCCTTACCTTCCGATACACCTTCTTTTACATCAAGTATTACAACCTGGTCTGCAACTTCATTGAATGCCAGGACATTTGCACAAGTAGCACCTACATTACCGGCGCCAACAACTGTTACTTTAGACATAATTAATTGATTTTTATTTGTTATATATTAGATGATTATCCGCATAATGTCCTATTATAAATTCTGGATTTGAAGTCGGAGT
>JAJPZJ010000035.1 GCA_021204405.1 Tannerellaceae bacterium
AGGTGTTTAACAGACTTCTGTAACTGGTGACTGAAAAAACAGAAAAATTAGTATGAGAAGAAAAATTATTCAAAGCTGATATAAGGTGATAACCTTTCAATATCTGTTTGAGGGAACTCTTCTAAAAGACGGAGATTGCTCCATCCGGATATATTTCCCTTCTGTTTACGTAGTGTGATAATGGTACGGGCTTGCTGTGGAGATAAATAGGGGTGGCGGAGCAGGCTGTCTGCCGGCAGGTGGTTTACCGGTAAAGGACGGATGGATACTGTATCTATGCTGAACCAGTTTTTAAGCTCTTCGTAACGCTCCGGAGTTATTCCATATACTTCGCCTAACTGGGTAATGTGGTAGAATCCTCCCAGTAATTCCCTGTATTTAACAATACGGTTGGCAAATGCACTCCCGATACCGGGTATCCTTTTTAATTGGGATGTATCGGCACTGTTGAGCTCTATAATGGTACCGGGAGGATATTTTGTTACATATTGACTTTGTTTTTTCCGGTGGTTATTATGTTGTACAGGAGCGGTTTTAAGGAGTATATTACCTGTTGCCTCTGTTGCCGGTAAACTATTTTCGGATGCCGGGTGGATTTGCCTGCACTTTTCACATATTATAAACTGTTGTTGGTACTCTTCCTTCCGGTCGGAAAGGATTAATAAGATAAATGCAGTTGTTATCAGGCATAGTAATAATAACAAAGCCCGTCTCTCTCCTTTGGAGAAATAAAGTAGGTCGTGCCATTTCATAGGAAGGTCAGGTTAAAGTTAAAAAAGTTTCCGGCAAATATAAAGAAAGCATCAGGTACTTTACAAGATATTTGCCGGAAAAATATCGGGTTACCCGTAGGTTTTAAAACATATTTTTTATCAGTGTGATCAATCCAAGCTCATGTAGGAAGATCAGCCCGATAGCGACCGGAGCAATATATTTAGTGAAAAAGGCATAGGTATTGAAGAAATAGAAAGGAACGGTTCCTTTGTTAGTCAATTCTTCTTTAAGAATTGACTTATCTACTCTTTTGCTAACAAATATGCAGATTAACATTCCACTGAATGGTAGCATAATCTTGGTGGTTACGTAATCGAGCAGTTCAAAGAAGGTCAGGCCGAATACCGTATATTCTTTTAATATGCCCATTGAAAGGGAACTGATCACCCCCAGGATAAGTATTTCCAGCGAAACGAAAGCTCCTGCTCTTTTACGGGTCATATTATATTCTTCATGTACATACGCTGTTGCCACTTCATGCAGGGAGATAGTGGAAGTAAGTGCTGCTAATCCTAATAACAGGAAGAATATGATTGACCATACATTTCCCAGAGGTAGTTGGTTAAATACATTCGGAAGGGTAATAAATACCAGTTCAGGGCCTGCTGTGGGTTCGATACCAAAGCTGAATACGGCAGGGAATATCATTACACCGGCCAGAATTGCCACAAGCGAATCAAGGATGGTAACCTGTAAAGCGGTTGCCTGTAGATTCGTTTTTTCTCCGAAATAAGAGGAATAGGTAATCAGGCATCCCATACCGATACTCAGGGAAAAGAAAGCTTGTCCCATAGCACTTAATACTACAGAGGAGTCAATCTTGCTGAAGTCCGGTTTAAACAGGAAAGCCAATCCTTTTTCCGCACCCGGTAAAGTAACCGACCGTATACATAAAACCACCAGCATAAGGAATAGTACCGGCATCATCCATTTGGAGGCTCGTTCAATTCCTTTATCTACACCTGATACTACTATAAAGTGGGTAAGCACAACGAATATAACTGTCCACACAACCGGACGTACAATACTTGAAGAAAAAGCGGTAAAGTCATTGGCGAATTCAACAGCAGATTTACCACTTAATGAACTGCTGAAAGCTTCTGTTATATATTCTAATGTCCAGCCGGCTACTACGGAATAAAAGCCAAGGATAAGGAATGCAGCCAGTACACCGTTATATCCTATTATACTCCATTTAGTACCCGGAGCCATTGCTTTAAAAGCTCCGGCTGCATTTCTGCGGCTGTGGCGACCGATAAAAAATTCGGTGATCATAACCGGTAGTCCCAGCAAAAGGATACAGATTACATAAAGAAGCAGAAAGGCAGCTCCTCCGTTGGCGCCTGTCATATAAGGGAAACGCCAGATATTACCAAGGCCAACCGCACAGCCAACGGTAGCCAGAATAACTCCCAGCTTACTACCAAAAGTTACTCTATCATTTTTATTTACCATATTTTGTATTCTTGTTTATCATTGTTTTTACTCAAGTACCCGTCCATCTTTCATATGGATGATCCGGTCTGTGTCTTTTGCTAATTGTTCGTCGTGGGTTACGATTACGAACGTCTGGCTCATCTGGTCTCTTAACTGGAAGAAGAGAGCATGGAGCTCTTCCCTGTTTTTGGTATCCAGGCTACCGGAAGGTTCGTCGGCCAGTATAACAGCCGGTTTATTGATTAAGGCACGCGCTACTGCCACACGCTGTTTTTCACCTCCCGACAGTTCGGCTGGTTTATGGGTGATCCGGTCTGAGAGGTTCAGGAAGTCTAATATTTCTTTGGCCTCTTTTTCGGCTTCGCCAGGCTTTCTGCGCGCGATCAAAGCAGGTATCATTACATTTTCCAATGCCGTGAATTCTGGTAATAGCTGGTGGAACTGAAAAATGAACCCGATATTTTTATTGCGGAAAGTGGCCAGGTCCTTATCGGATAAGGTAGCTGTTTCGGTTCCGTTGATAAAAAGTTTACCGCTATCGGGGGTATCGAGTGTACCCATGATCTGGAGCAGGGTTGTTTTGCCTGCACCACTCGGACCAACGATCGATACTACTTCTCCTTCATTGATAACCAGGTCTATTCCTTTCAGTACCTGTAAACTTCCGAAACTTTTGGTAATACCTTCCGTCTTTATCATCTTGTTCTTTTTGCTTCTTAAATATTTCTTATTACGTATGAAGCGAGGTAACAACCGAATGTGGCCGGCATATAGGATACTGTTCCTGCTGTAGATCGTTTACACATTTCATTCTCTATTTCGATCACGGCTTCCGGATTGGCAAGCTCAGTAGAGAATACAGTCATAATACCTTTGGATATACCCATCTTTTTCAGGCGCTTTCTTATAGCCTTAGCCAGCCCACAATTGTAGGTTTTAGAGATATCGGCCAGTCTGACCTGTGCGGGGTCTGTTTTGGCACCTGCTCCCATAGAAGAGATAATTTTGATCTTCCTTTTATGGGCGTGGTACAAAAGATAGGCTTTAGGGCTCAAGGAGTCTATGGCATCCACAATAAAATCAAACTTGCTACTGTCCAGTATCCCTTCTGTACGCTCGTCACGTAAGAATTCATTTAAAACTTCGAGTTGTAACTCCGGATTAATATCCAGCAGCCGTTTGGCAACTACTTCTGCTTTATGCATTCCTAATGTGGAATGGAGAGCAGGAAGCTGGCGGTTAATATTGCTATCATTCACCGTATCAGCGTCTATAATTGTCATCTTCCCTATGCCTGCCCGGCATATTTGTTCAGCGGCATACGAACCAACTCCTCCTAAACCAACGATCAACACATGGCATTGTGCCAGGTACTCCATACGCGCTGCACCAAACAACAATTCCGTTCTCGTATTCCAGTTGAAACTCATTTCCCTATTTTTGACTGCAAAAGTAACAAATCCTTTATAAATAAGCGCTTTATTCTTACTATTTTAACCAAAATCGAGTAAGAATGATAAAAAATTATAAATGATTATCCGCATAATGTCCGTTGATTTATTGAACATCATATGAATGTT
>JAJPZJ010000147.1 GCA_021204405.1 Tannerellaceae bacterium
CTCCGACTTCAAATCCAGAATTTATAATAGGACATTATGCGGATAATCATTAAAAAAAATACTACGGTATTTAACTTCAGTCATGGCAGGAAGATTTTTTAAGTCCCGAAAGGACGGCCTATCCTGGCCCGGTACACAGTGCCGGGTAGTTGATATTAAGTTTTTTTTGAGTACTGAACCGTAGGTCAGCCTTAGCCAAAGTACAGCATAATAAAAAATTAGTACGATGATGTTTTTATGCCGTGCCTACAGCACTCCGGTATTATTACATTCTTACTACCCAGACATTCTTACTACCCAGGGCGATGCCCTGGCCTAGGATAGGCCGTCCTTACAGGACTTAATATTCAGAATCAATTAATTAAAATTTTCCGGCCAACACTGGATTTTAATTTAAAGATTAAAATAAATGGTGGCAATAGGCTTTAAAACAAAAACAGCGCTTTTTAAATCTAAAAAGCGCTGCTCTCTATCCATTAACCCGGCTTATTCTTTTCTCAATATATCCTTCAGGTCGTTCATTATCTTTTCCGTTGTACCGGCATTCCCCCTTACATACTCTCCGGCTATTTTACCGGCAGACGTTATCAGGGAGGGATCTGCCAACAATTCGTCCATCTTTTCAGCGAAGTCTGTTGAATTATTTATCAAAAATCCACCCCCTATTTCCAGCAGGTTACAGGCCTCTTTAAACTTTTCATATTCTGGGCCGAAAATAACGGGGACATCATACACTGCCGCTTCCAACGTATTATGGATACCGGATGAAATAAAACCGCCACCGATATAAGCCAGTTCACCATACCGGTATATTGAGGATAATAAACCGAAACTATCTATAATCACACAATCTTTATCCGCCAGGTTTTCTTCGTTTGCCTCCGATAGACGGATGAAAGGACGTTTTAACAAAGATTCAATAGACTGCAAATGCTCCCGGTGGATCTCATGCGGAGCAATGATCAGCCTGATCTCCGGATGCGCATTAAAATAGGGGATAAAGACCTCCTCATCCGACGGCCAGGAACTACCGGCAATCAATGTGAGGCGTTTTTCACCACCTTGCTGTTTTACAAATGTATCAATCAAAGGGATCTCACGTGCATGGCTCTGCACTTCCAATACCCGGTCAAAACGGGTATCCCCACACACAGAAGTATTCGTTATCCCATACTTTGCCAATAACGTACGGGAAGCCTCATCCTGTACATATAAATGAGTGAAACAATGAATAAATTTAAGGAAATGGCGCCCGTACCAACGGAAAAACCATTGCCCGGGGCGGAATATGGCGGAGATAACATATACCGGTATATCCCGGCGTTTCAACTCAGACAAATAATTACCCCAGAATTCATATTTAATAAAGATGGCGATCACCGGATTAGCCAGTGAAAGAAACTTATTTACACTAAAAGGAGTATCCAGCGGAAGATAGCAAACCACATCCGCACAATCATAATCTTTCTTTACCTCGTATCCCGAAGGAGAAAAGAAAGTCAATAAGATTTTATAACCGGGATACTCTGCCCTGATCCGCTCCAAAACAGGTCTTCCCTGTTCAAACTCCCCTAAAGAAGCCGCATGGAACCAGATATACCGTTCGTTGGAATCTATTTGTTCCCGTAAAGTCGCGTTTGTTCTCCATTGCCCTAAACGCATGGTGCGGGCTTTCCGGTGGAAAAGGGAAAAAAAGGCGATTGCCAGTGAATATAAATGAATACCCAGCGTATACATTTTACAGTTTATTATTTACTTTAATTATACATTTTACAGTTTATTATTTACTTTAATATTGATATAGCCTGCCTGATACGCCGGATGGTCTCCTCTTTTCCCAACGCTTCGATAATATTGAAAATATGAGGACCCTTTGGTGCTCCTACAAGCGCCAGACGGGTAGCATTCATTATATTTCCCAGATGATATCCCTTTTCTTCGATCCAGGCTTTCACCTTCGTTTCGGTACCTTCCACATCAAAAGGCTCACATCCGGATAGTACCTCTGCCAGTTCTGCCAACTGAGCTGCCGAATCAGCCTTCCAGCGTTTTTTTACTGTCTTCTCATCATATCCGGCAGGAGCGACAAAAAAGAAAGCTACCTGGTCCCAAAGTTCATAGATAAAGTTGATACGGTCTTTCATCAATCCCGCAACTTTCTCTACATACCCGGCATCGGCAGTTACACCCTTTTCAGCCAATACAGGCATAAACAGGGCGGCAACCTCTTTGTTATCTTTCAATTGTATATATTGATGGTTGAACCATTTACCCTTCTCATAATCAAATTTTGCACCCGACTTACTGCATTTACCCAGGTCAAACAGTTTTATAAGCTCTTCCATAGCCATCATCTCCTGATCATTGCCCGGATTCCACCCCAGTAAAGCAAGGAAATTGACTACAGCCTCAGGCAGGTAACCACTTTCACGGTATCCGGAAGAGAGATCACCTGTTTTAGGATCTTTCCATTCCAGCGGGAATACCGGGAATCCTAAGCGATCGCCATCTCTTTTACTTAACTTACCATTTCCCTCCGGCTTAAGTAAAAGAGATAAATGGGCAAACTGCGGCATGGTATCCTCCCAGCCAAAATAGCGGTAAAGCAATACATGCAATGGTGCACTTGGCAACCACTCTTCCCCACGGATCACGTGGGTAATCTCCATCAGATGATCGTCTACGATATTAGCCAGATGGTAAGTGGGTAACCGGTCGGCCGATTTGTAAAGCACCTTATCATCCAGAACAGAAGAGTTTATAACCACTTCACCCCGGATCAGGTCGTTCACCGTCACCTTTTCATCCGGTTCTATTTTAACCCGGACTACATACTGGTTGCCGGCCTCAATGAGCGTGTTTACCTCGTCGGCAGACAGGGTCAGCGAATTCCGCATCTGCATCCGGGTAGAGGCATCATACTGGAAGTTGGCAATCTCTTTCCGTTTCATTTCCAACTCTTCCGGCGTATCAAAGGCAATATAGGCTTTATCTTCTGCCAGCAGCCGGTCAACATATTCTTTGTAAATTGTTTTCCGTTCGCTCTGCCGGTAAGGCCCGTATTCACCTCCGAAGCTTACACCTTCGTCAAATTTTATACCTAACCATATCAATGCTTCGATAATATACGCTTCCGCTCCGGGCACAAAGCGCTGCGAATCGGTATCTTCTATCCGGAGAACCAAATTGCCACCCTGTTGTTTAGCAAAAAGATAGTTATATAAGGCTGTACGTACCCCGCCGATATGTAAAGGTCCTGTCGGACTGGGGGCAAAACGTACGCGTACTTTACGTTCAGTCATAAGTATGTCAATCTATAATATTGCGGCAAAAGTAGAGCTTTTTTTCTCATACTAAACTTTTTTCCGTACATTTCGCCTTCAAATAAGAGGGTTAGTCGAAGGCTGGCCGGAAAGGAGAAGTAGTTCCCCGGCTTGACCGGGGATCGCATAAGAACCGGCTGTTTCACTTACAAAAGAAAAAAGTCTGTGGCAATGAGATCCCCGGTCAAGCGATAGAGCTGTTAAATTCTCTTATCTCCAGTCCTGCAAGGACGGTATATCCTAGCCCAGGGCATCAGCCCTGGGTAATAGAAATATAATGATGTGGGAGTGCTGTAAGCACGACATAATAGAAATTTGATCTTAGGTATATTTTTAAATGATTATCCGCATAATGTCCTATTATAAATTCTGGATTTGAAATCGGAGTTA
>JAJPZJ010000090.1 GCA_021204405.1 Tannerellaceae bacterium
GACTTCAAATCCAGAATTTATAATAGGACATTATGCGGATAATCATTAAAGTAATACCTAATTAAATTTCTTAGCAACCTTAAATATCGATACTTATATGTTTTTTAATTAAAATTTATATTTTGTAGGTGAAAAGGAGATATTGTGTGTTTGGTTTTAAAAGATTGATTGAGATTTTAAAACCATTATCCGGTCCGTTCTGTCTGTGAAGATAGGACGGACCGGATAATCAAGAAATAGTATTTCCTTAATGGCATTGATAAAATGTTGAGGGGAAGCACACAGTAACAAAATTCAAAAAAATATTCTGCTGGGCAAACATAATACAACAATTAAGCACCGGCAGAATATTTATCTAATCATTAGTTATAAAGGCAATAGGGTTTTGGTTAAAAACTTTGGAAATCAATATCGTTGAATATATAGTAAGGATTAGTGTAGGTTCCGGTTCCAATCACGTCTGAGATTGATAGAACAAAACTAATCGGAATATTTTTTCCTATGTGTAAATATTGTTAGATTCATCCCAGTGATCAATTTAACCACAAAAAAACTCAATTTTTATAAGGTATAAGCAGCTAAGCTAGGGAATCCAATATAAAATCGGGACTGTCTCAAAAACTGATTAGTTCCCCGCGGAAGCGGGAACCGTAGGTCGGACTTAGCCAATCGCATTAAAACAACCCTTATAGATTACAAAAAGATATATATAAGTTTATTCTTTTGTTACCCCGGATCAAGTACCAGAGCTGTTAAATGCTCTCTCCTTAGTCCTGCAAGGACGGTCTATCCCAGCCCGGTACGCAGTGCTGGGTTAAGATTTACTATCCTCCATAGGTCCTGTAAGGACGACATAATTTACAAGCTATTGATTACTTGTTATTTTATTATGTCGTCCTTACAGGACTCTCTTTACTTACTACTTATAGCCCAGGGCTAGTGCCCTGGGCTGGAATATACCGTCCTTGCAGGACTAAATGAGAGAGAACTTAACAGCCCTGCAAACAAGCCGGGGAACTACTTCTGTTTTTTAGGATGGCCTCCTGCCTAAGGGTGAATATAGTATAAACACAACTATCTGGTAAACGAAACGGATGTCTTTCCATTTGATTTGGTGATGAATACTTTTTTATCGAAGCCATCCTTCTTGTCCTTATAGATTTCCGTACCATTGAATTTCCAGGATATGATGGTGGCATGATAATCTCCTCCGATAACGTCTTTCGTGGTATATTTATACGTTAATTCCATTTTATCAAAATCGTCCTTATACCCAATGTAAAACACGTATTTACTTTTACGGCTGTCTCCCGGCACTGTTGTACTCAACTGTTGTACTCATATAATACAACCCTTCCTCCTGATCGAAAAAGACGGTATTCCAGTTTTTATTATAAAAGCCATCTTTATAATCATCCGGAATAATTACCTCTTGCGGCAATTCTTCACTTTCATAATAAGAAAAAGGTAAAGTAGTGAGGTCTTTCGGATTGATCAGATCATTCCCTTCGCTATCCAGGTAATAAAACCTTACGGAGTTTGCACGGGCAAAAAACTCTCCGTTTTCTATTGAGCTTATATAATCATCGTCGCCACAGGCCGACATCACTAATGCCATACACAGCAGCAGGCATTTGCTCAGGAACTTTCCTGTTTTCATCTTTCTATCTTTTTATTAATAATATAGTATAATTATCTATTTACAAGAAGGAAACACAGGACAAATAGTTGCATGAAGCAAATTAATTTTTATTTCTCTACTGCAAAACTGTTACATCCCTTCAACACACTCCTACCGGTAAACCTACAAGAGCAGGAATTTTACAAACCTGAATAGCCATTAAACAATTTCTCTCAAAAGTTTTTTCTCAAAACATCTGTCATCTGTCACGGTGTAGAATTAATTATTTGATAATCAGGGTTTACTTGCGTGACAGATCCAAAAAACATCTGTCACAAAGCCCATTCATCTGTCACATTTGAGGGTCATCTGTCACGCTTTTGGCTATTTACCGGCTTAAACTTACCAAAAAAGTTTACGAAGCAGATTTGTACTGTACTGATTTGTTTCTTACCTCCTTTGTTTTTTCCTTCCTACTTATAATTAACCTATTTTCCCTATACCTTTTACCGGCCTGCGTACGCGGGCTAATGGGCACACACATGCGGGCTTGTAAGCCCCGGCCGCGGGCTGGTGGGCACACGGGCAAGGGCCAGGAAAACTCACGGTTTCCAACAGGTAAAGAACCTTGTTCTTACAGGTAATACTACTCTCTTTTTATATTTTGTAAAGTTGATTTTAGACTGTTTTTAGGGGTTATATGTGACAGATGCAGGTAAAATGTGACAGATAAACCTGCTTGGTGACAGATGTTTTTACGTATCTGTCACCAAGCAGGTTTAAACATTGATATATAACCAATTAGTAGATAAAGCATGACAGATGACAGATGTTTTGAGAAAAAAACTTTTGAGAGAAATGGAGAATTATAAAAGTTACTTTTTCATTTTAAGCCGTAAACTATTAGTAACCACACTTACACTACTAAATGCCATGGCAGCTCCGGCAATCATCGGATTCAGCAGGAAACCGTTAACCAGATACAGGATCCCTGCTGCGACGGGTATACCGATCAGGTTGTAGATAAATGCCCAAAAGAGGTTTTGCCGGATGGTACGCACCGTAACAGCTGAAAGACGGATCGCTTCCGGTATTTTGAGCAGGTCGGACGGAATAATAGTCATTTTAGCTACATCCATCGCAATATCGCTTCCTTTGCCCATGGCAATGCTAAGGTTAGCCTGTGCTAAGGCGGCACTATCATTAATGCCATCACCTACCATCGCTACGACTTTGCCTGCCTCCTGTAATTGCCGGATATAAAGGGCTTTATCGGCCGGTAAAACCGAGGCTTTATAATGGTTTATTCCTACTGTGGCTGCTATTTCTGAGGCTGTCGCTTCATTATCTCCGGTCAGCATATGCACTTCGATCCCAGCCTCTTTCAACCTGGATACAGCCTGTTGAGAAGTCTCCTTTAGCCGGTCGGTAATCGCCAATATGCCCAGTGCCTCTTTTCCGGAAGCAAACCAGATTACTGTTTTTGCCTCTCCTTCCCATATCCGGGCCTTTTCCTGCATGCTTGTATTCCGGCTGATACCCAATTCATCCAGCAATTTTTCATTACCGGCATAATAAGTGATCCCCTCATGTATTCCGGCAACTCCTTTACCGGGGATGTTTTGGAAAGCTTCTATTTCAACCGGTAGTTGATTTTCAACCCAGGCTACCACAGCTTCTGCCAAAGGATGCCCGGAGCATTGTTCCAGTCCGGCCAGTATATTTATTTTATCCGCATCTCCGGGTAACCAACAACTGTCTGTTACGGCCGGATGCCCTTGGGTCAATGTTCCGGTTTTATCCAGCACAACTATATCTACATTTCGGGCTGTTTCCAGGCTTTCCGCATCCCTGATCAGGATACCCTTTTCTGCTCCCTTTCCTATTCCTACCATAATCGCCGTAGGAGTAGCCAGCCCCAGGGCACACGGGCAGGCAATAACCAGTACGGTAACAAACGCCAGCAACCCGTGGGTAAAACCATCTGCCGGATCCAATAGTAACCATATCATAAAAGAGAGGAATGCGATCAGGATAATAACCGGCACAAAAATACGGGCAATGCGATCTACATATTGCTGTACCGGGGCTTTACTTCCCTGGGCCTCTTCTACCATACGGATAATCTGGGCTAGTAAAGTTTCCGCTCCCACTTTATCTGCCCGGAATGTCAAACTACCTTTCTGGTTAATCGTTCCGGCAAATACTTTTCCGCCTTCCTGCTTAGCTACCGGAATGGGTTCGCCGGTCAGCATACTTTCGTCTACATATGAATCGCCTGCTATAACCGTACCATCTACGGCTATTTTCTCTCCGGGTTTCACCAATAACAGGTCTCCTTTTTGCACCTTACTTACCGGATACTGGCTTTGCGTGCCGTCTACATGCAATACCGTAACCGTTTTAGGTTGCAACCCGATCAGTTTCCGGATAGCTGACGAGGTATTGCCTTTCGCCCTTTCTTCCAGCAACCTGCCTAACAGGATAAAAGCAATGATCAGACTCGATGCTTCAAAATAGACATGCGGATGGATACCCCGCTCCAGCCAAAAAGAGGGAAAGAACATATTGAACAGGCTAAAAAGATAGGCCGTACCGGTACTGAGTGCAACCAGTGTATCCATATTGGCCGACCGGTGCTGTAACTGCCGGAAAGCATTTATAAAAAACTCTTTACCAAACCAGAATACAACCGGTGTAGAGAAAAGCCACATCATTTCATTCGCATAAGGAACATTCATAAAAAACATTCCTATAATGACTACCGGCAGAGAGAGGATGATTGCCCAGACCGTTCGTCTCCTCAATTGGCTATACCGTTCCTGGTTTATCTCTTCCACAGCACCGGCTTGTTCCTCTTCCTGCACGAGCAGCAAATCATAGCCACCTTCACGGACAGCCTGCTGCATGGCTTCCTGCGTAACCAGTACCGGGTCATATTCTACCGTAACCGTAGCGGCTGCAAAATTAACGGTAGCATCTTTTACGCCGGCAAGTTGCCTGAGTATCGTCTCCACATTCATTGCACAAACAGCACAACTCATGTCAAGCACCGGAAAAGTTTTCTTTATCATAGGTGATGTTGCCATTTTACTTATATTCTCTTCTGTTTATAACAACAAATATCGTCAAAATATCCTGGTTAAGTGCTATAAACTGCTTTCTGACAACTTCCGGTAAAGTAAATAAGAAAAGTGGGTTAGAAAAGGAATTCATCTTCAGAAATGAACAAATCTAACCCTATTTCGTTATATACCTAACACTTATAGACTAAATTAGATTAATAGAAATATGAAATATCTTTTATTTTTATGTATGTCGGTTTTCCTTATGACCGCATGCAACAATAAAAAAAATGATTACTCCAGGAATGGGCTGTTAAGTACTGACCAAGAGTTAAGGGATAACGACGAGGTTGTGTTCCACAATGGGGGTAGTGAAGTCGACTCATTAGGCTATTACGGAGTATACGAAGGTTCGCAATGGGACGGTGCACAAACCTACAAGGCGAAACTGACCTTATTCGAAAACAACCGGTACCGGATTGACCCGGTAGACCTGGGAGATGGAGTAATGAGCGATCCGGAAGAGGGTACTTTCCTGATTTTCGGCGACCTGCTTACATTAACTCCCGACGGAACCGGAAGGGATTATTATTTCAATACAGATAATGATAATCTGCATCGGTTGGATGATAACAAGCAAAAGATGGTTGGCCAACATGCCACTAATTTTAAGTTGATAAGAGATAGGAATTAAAAATCAATGCTGGCCGGAAGATCTTTAAAGTGCTGTAGGCACGGTCTATCCTAGCCCAGTACGAAGTGCTGGGTAGGGGTGGTTGATATTGAGTTTTTTGAGTCCTGAAGGGACGGCATAATAAAAATTCATCCTATGTATATTTTTATGCCGTGCTTTGGCTAAGGCCGACCTATGGTTCAGCACTCCGATATCATTATATTTTTACTACCCAGGGCATTGCCCTGGGCTAGGATAGGCTGTCCTTGCAGGACTTGAAAATCTTCCGGCCATAATAGATTAAAAATTATCTTATAGAGGAAAATATCTGAAAGGTTATCTGCTGGTCCAGTAACCTTTCGGATATTTTTATATTCATCCCATTCTATTAGCCAGGTAGGTTTTGCCTTATCTTTGTCTAATATTTATACATAGATGTAAATATATTTGACAAATCTTTTAGACACACATCACATAAATAGCTACAATTCAATACATAAATCCATTGGCACAGAATTTAATACTATTCCCGCAAAAATACATCGATTAGCCTTATGAATACACTATCAAACTTCAAAGCATTTATAAAGTTCCTGAGCAAAATAAATCTTACTCTTTTATCAATGTATTTGGCCTGGCCATTTCGCTGATGTTTATTCTCCTCATTACTATCTATACCACGCAGGAGCTCTCAAGAGACAAATTCCATGAAAAAGGAGATCAGGTGTATGCAATGGACTGGGGAAATATGATGATCTTTTCTTATCTCCTGGGTGAAAAGCTAAAAAGTAGTATCCCGGAAATACAGGAGGTTAGCCCCGTAAACTCTATTATAACAAAACGGGTTGTGCAGATTGAAGATAGAATAGAGGAGATCGATTTTCTGGTAGTAGCTCCCACTTTCTTCGATTTCTTTTCCTTTCCTTTATTGGTTGGTAGCAAAGAAAATGCATTTAAAGACAAGACGTATGCCTTAGTGTCAGAAAGTTTCGCCCAAAGAGCTTTTGCCGGGAAAGACCCGTTAGGACAAACCATAAAAATTGACGACAATGTATCGGTAGTGGTAAATGGTGTGATAGCCGATATTAAAAATTCGGCTATTCACTATGGAGATATTTTAATAAGCCATGAAACAGCCAGCCAGATAGACAAATGCATTATGAGCGAAGGTTGCTGGGGCACCAGTATATATATGATGTTACCCAAACAGGCAGATGTCCGTGCTGTAGAAGAGAAGATAAGGTTATTTATGAACGAATTACAGGATATTAAACCGGAACAGGAAGATTCATACCAGGTATCATTAGTCCCATTAAAAGAACTCTATTTTTCACCATTAAACCCTGGTAGCTACTGGTTTTACAAAGGTGACCGGGCCTTTGTTGTGATCCTGATCTCTATTGGTTGTACAATCCTCCTGTTTGCAATTATCAATTATATTAATCTTACGGTTGCTCAAAATGGTTTCCGGGCCAAAGAGATGGCTGTTCGCAGCCTGCTAGGTTCTTCACGGTTTGAACTATTCAGCCGTATGGTAACAGAATCAACATTGGTCTGTTTTATCTCTTTCCTTCTTGGATTCCTGTTATTGTTTTCCATACTACCGGCAGCCAATCAGTTACTCCAAACAACCATTGACGTAGGAGCATTTTTATCACCGGTTACTATTTCTTTACTGATCAGGTTTATTGTGCTGATGGGATTAGTCACCGGATTATTACCAGCCATTATCATTTCGAAAGCCCGGCCTATTGAAGTGGTCAAAGGCACCTTCCGGAAACAGACTAAAGTGGCATTCAGCAAGTTCTTTATTACTTTCCAGAATACAATTACGATTATCCTGGTCGCTGTATCGATCACTATGATCTGGCAAACCAGCCATATGGTAAATGCTCCATTAGGATTTAAAAAAGATAACCTGATCTATATTGCAACCTATGGCTGGTCGGAGAATAATCCGGAACTGGCGAAGACGCTAATTAATGAGTTAAACCAACTGGCCTGTGTGAACTGGGCTGTCGGAGCCCAGGGTACGCCTATCGACGGCGGTAGTAACCGGGGTGCACGAATCAATGGCCAAAGTGTAAGATTCCAGATATTAACCGGAAATGATGATTATTTCGATATGCTGGGTATACAGATCATAAAAGAAAATAACCTGGCCGGCACCTTTGGTTATTACATCAACGAACATGTCATGCAGCTAGCCAGTATCGACGAAAATGCCCTTGAAATTAAAACAGATGACGGATGGAACTCCCCGATAGCCGGCATTGTGAAAAATTTTCATATGGAGAATATTTCAAGAGGTTTAGACCCGGTATTACTTGAAAAAAGCAAGCTGATGTAGAAGAGGTATGGCAGGTATTGGTAGAAGTAACCGGTGATCACCGGAATGCTTACAACCAGGTAAAAGAAGTGTACGAACGGGTTACACGGCTTGATTTCAACGGTGTGTTCGCAGATGAACAGGTTCAGTCTACTTTTGAAAACCAGATCCGATTATCGCGGATGGTATCGGTCTTTGCATTTATAGCTATCGTGATCTCTTTACTGGGCCTGCTGGCGATGTCGACCTATTTTATCCAGCAACGCTCGCGCGAAATAGCCGTACGGAAAGTATTTGGTTCTACCAGCAAACAGGTACTGAGCAGGTTGGTATTTACCTTCCTCAACTATGTATTTATCGCTTTCGTAATAGCCACTCCGGTAATCTGGTATTTGATGCGGGAATGGCTCAACGGATATTCTTACCGTATTCCCCTGAGCCCGCTTATTTTTATTACAGCCGGCCTGTTTTGCCTTACCATCTCATTTATTACCGTATTCTGGCAAAGCATGGAAGCGGCTAATACCAACCCGGTGATCAGTATAAAAACAGAATAAGTAGCTACAAAAAGACAATCTAAGTAATTAACCGATCTTTAAGAGCTTGTCTCAAAACCATACTTTGCTGTAAAGTAAATGAACAAAGTGTTCCCGGACTTGATCCGGGATCGCAAAAGAACAGACTGGTATCTATCTTTTTGTAACTTATGCCGGCTGGTCCTGTGCGGTCCCCGCTTTCGCGGGGAACTAATCAGGAGTTTTGAGATAGCCTCTTTTATTTACCCTTTCTTTCTCTTATTTTCCGGTTTGGAGGCGAAATCTTCCAGTTCACTTTCAGACATACTATCTGCTACTTTCCGAATCTCTTCGCTGGAGGTTTTACTTTCTCCGCGTTTATAGGCCAGGGCTGCACCCATTAGCTCTCGCTGTTTTTCGCTTTTTACAGGCATATTATTTACATTTTAATGATTCATATTTTATTACTTAATCTGTAAAACGCTATCCAATATGAAAAAACGATTTACTGATTTAGTAATAAACAGTTTGGAAAAAAGATAGTTTTAAAGCTGTTTTTCTTACTGTAAAAGCTACAGAATCTGTAATTAAAACAAATATGCCCTTCTTTGAAAACATTTTATACCTGCCGGCCGGCGTTATTCATTATACTTTTGTAAGTATTACTTATGAAAGACACTTTAATATGAAACTAACAATTACTCTTTTCCTCTTATTGTTTACCAGTTGCCTGCAGTTAACCGCACAGACTACATTCGGATATAAAAATTCGGTAATCCGTGGCTTTAATCCTGACCCCAGCATCTGCCGCGTGGGTGATGATTTTTATCTGGTAACCTCTTCTTTCGAGTATTTTCCGGGATTGCCCATTTATCATAGTAAAGATTTAATAAACTGGACGCAGTTAGGTTATTGCCTTACACGTGATTCACAGTTGCCTTTACAGAATGCCCGTGCATCCGAAGGGCTTTTTACTCCTTCCTTACGTTATCATGACGGATTATTCTATGTAATCTGTACCAATGTATCAGGAGGAGGAAACTTCTTTTGTACGGCTACTGACCCGGCTGGTCCGTGGAGTGAACCCACCTGGGTACCTATCGATAGTATAGATCCCGATATCTTTTGGGATGAAGATGGCAAAACCTATTTTGTAACACAGGGCAACGAGGGTATACGTGTAACAGAGGTCGATCTGGCAACAGGCCAGCTACTGGCTCCCGAACGGCTTGTGTGGGGAGGAATAGGCGGAAGGTATCCGGAGGCACCTCATATTTATAAAAAAGATGGTTATTACTACTTTATAAAAAAGATGGTTATTACTACCTGTTGTTAGGTGAAGGTGGAACAGAATATGCCCATAGCGCGACAATTGGACGAAGCCGCACTATTTTCGGTCCTTATGAATCATGCCCGTTAAACCCGATCATTACCCATTGCAACCGGATTGCCCAGGCGAACCAGATCCAGGGGATAGGACATGCTGACTTTGTACAGGCAGCGGACGGTTCATGGTGGACTGTTTTTCTGGGCTTCCGTACACTTGGCCTGTATAGTAATTTTCATATCCTTGGACGGGAAACATTCCTGGCTCCTGTAGACTGGCCTGAAGGCGGCTGGCCACAGGTAAATGGGAATGGTACCATTACGCTGGATATGCATGTACCCACACTTCCACAATATCCGGTTGAAAAGCCCCGGTACGTACCCATTTTGATACAAATGAATTGGGTATGGAATGGAACTGGCTGCGCAATCCCATACGGGAAAATTATTCGCTTACTGAGCGCAAAGGCTATCTTCGTATATCGACATCACCCGTTACATTAGATGAAGGCAAACCTCTCTCCTTTCTGGGACGCAGGCAAACTGAATTCGATTTTACAGCTGCCACCCGTTTGATCCTTGAAGCGCAGGCAGACAATGAAGAGGCTGGTATAACCGTACAACAGAATAACCGCCACCATTACGATCTGCGACTCCGTAAAAAAGCAGGTCAGTATGTAGTACAACTTCGTGCCCATATTGGTTCTATGGACTATGTAGCTGCCGAATATCCGGTTGAAGGAAATAAAGTAGAACTAAAAATTGAGGGCAGCCTTATGCAATATACCTTCTCCTTTGCCGATCCGGCAACAGGAGATCATACAGAACTGGGAAAAATGGATACCCGATACCTTAGTAAAGAGGTAGCCGATGGCTTTACCGGTGCAATGATAGGATTGTATGCTACTTCCAATGGCCAGCCTACCCAGGCAAAAGCCTATTTTGATTGGTTCGACTATTCAACTACCGATGATAAATAAACAACGAAACTACAAATGATTTTTTTTCAGCAACTTACTTACCAATTTCCCTGAAATGAGAATCCAATAGGAATATGAGGAGATAAGAGGGTTTCTTTACCTACCCGGTAAACAGGTTTTATCTGCAACAGAATATGGGTTGGCCGGTTGCCCATTCCCATAAAATTCTTAACCATATTCTGGGCAGTATTACTTCTGCTACTTTTTAATAGCCCTACCAGGTTCAGGCTGATGGGAAGAGGAACAATACGTGAACTACTGGGATTTAACTTATGTGCTTTTTTAACCGTACCACGGAAAAACTCCACATTATCGACCATTAAAATATATTCAAACTCAGATAAAGTGACCTTCCTGCTGTTTGGATTAACAACCGAAAGATTAATTATAAAGTCCAACGGTACATTGGACAGATCACCTGATAAAATATTACTTACCTGATTAATAAGGGAAAGATTCATTCCTTTAGCCAGATTTATACCCGCCAGGGTAGCTTTCGAAACCGAGCTAGGCATATACCTGCAAGGCTCCATAACAGGTACCTGGTCATTTCCGGCAGTAGCATTTGCCACCGCAAAAACAAAAAACGGAAAAAATAAGATTAATTTAAGTGTTTGTATTCTCATATAAGCTACATCCGGTTATATTTCCCTCTTAGAAACCCAATCAAATGTAACCAAAACATTTGAACCTGATAGTATTCCTTTTTAAAAAGAAAGATTTATTATCATCCCCTCCCTGAAAGATCAAAAAGTGTTACCTCCTTCAACCAGCATGATAAAACAATATTTTCGTTTGTATATCAAACCTCACTAAACTTGTGACACGGAGATTTTTATTATTAAAATTAATACCCCGCATCTCTATGTCTCCATGTTTAAAAACTTACCATCTTTTTAATCTATTTCTAATGTTGCTTTAATAAAGGTCTAACCTAAATCATTCGACAGACCACCCGGGAAAAAATATCTTTGTATCCCGAAAACTAATTTATTAGAGGAACACTATGAGATTGTATGTATGTATATTTATATGTATCTATTGTATCTATTTATTAACTCCTTTATCTGCTACTGAAAATAAGCCGGTCAGTCTTACACAGGAGGAAATAGAAGCTATTTTCCTGGCACAAAACCTGGAATTACTGGCAGAACAAATGAATGTGGATGTGGCCGACGCTGCGATCGTACAGGCTAAATTATGGGAAAATCCCAGCCTGACGATCAGTGAGATAAACCTTTGGAGTACCCGCTCCCAACGAGAAGGTGAAGAGGTAGTTATCCCGCCGCTATGGGGTTCGTTTGGAAAAATACCGAGTTCAGTATTGAGTTAAGTCAACTGATCCGGACTGCCAACAAAAGAGGCAAGCTGGTTCGCATGGAAAAGGTATCCAAAGAGCTGGCCATTGCACAGTTTGAAGAGGTATTAAGGGGCTTACGAACAGAACTCCGGAATTCACTTTACGAGATGATCTATATTCAGGAGTACAGAAAGGTGCTGCATACCCAGATCAACTCCCTTGAAAAACTTACTACTACTTATAATCGCCAGGTACAGGAAGGGAACCTGGCTAAAAGCGAACTACTCCGCCTCCAATCGGCCCTATTTGAAGTTGAAAACGAATGGATGGAAATAGAAACCGAATGGAATAACCTCCAAAAGGAACTCAAAATATTACTTAACTTTCCTCCGGATGCAACGATAGAAATTGCAACTAACCATACAGAATGGACTGACCCGGACCGATTAGCCTTAGCGGAGCTAATAGAACTAGCCACAGACCACCGTCCTGACCTGAAGATGGCCGGACTGCAAACCAGCTATTTAGAAAAGTCTTTAGCCTTTGAACGGGCCCAACGGATTCCCGACCTTACCCTGAGTGCCAATTATGACCGGTACGGAGGGGTGTGGAAAAACTTTATCGGTTTCGGTGTAAGTGTAGACCTTCCTTTCTTCAACCGTAACCAGGGAAATATCAAAGCTGTCCGTATGCAGATTGAACAAAGCCGCTTTGAAGCACGGCAACAGGAGAATGTGGTATGGAACGAAATTGCAGAAGCATTCAATAATTACTCACTGACATACAAATTCCATACCCGTATTGCCGCAAACCCGTTACTGACAGAGCTAGACAGCATGATGGAGATATATACCCGTAACCTAATGGAACGGAATATCAGTATGCTCGAATATATCGACTTTATGGAAGCATACAAAAGCAACAAAGAGACCATCCTGAATGCAAACAAAAATATAGCCAGTCAACTGGAAGAGTTACAATATACCATAGGAACAGATATAAAATAAAAAAGTCATGATACAGAAACAATTTTTATTTCTTATTCCCGCCTTTTGTCTCTACCTGCTACCTGCCTGCTCAGAGAATAAGGAACGTACAACTACCAGCGAAGAGAACAAAATCAATCAGCAATTCCTGAAAAACATAAAAACGATTGAAGTAGTAAAAGCCGACCAGGAGACAGAGATGACCCTTACCAGAAAAGTAATTAGTGACCCTGAAAAAACAATCGCCTATATTCCGTTGGTAAGTGGTATTATCGAGCGTACCTATTTCTCGCTGGGCAACAAAGTAAATAAAGGACAGAGACTGATGGATATCCGCAGTACTGAACTCAACAGCCTGCAGGCCGAACTGATCAGTACCGAATCTGAACTAGCCGTTGCCCGGCGCGAATGGCAGACGGCCCAATCCATGCATAAAGACGGTATGTTGTCGGAACGCGAACTCTTAGAAGCAGAAGCACAGGTTAAACAGGCCGAGGCGATGCTTGCCAAATTAACAGCTGATCTCTCTGTTTTCAGTTCCAACAAAGGAAACGGAACTTTTTCGGTTACCAATCCAGCCAGCGGATATATCATTACGAAAGATGTAACCAGTGGTACTACGGTTTCTGCCGAAGGCGAACCGGCTTTTACTATTGCCGACCTGAGTTCCGTATGGATCATTGCCAATGTATATGCCAGTAACCTGTCGTTTGTACGGGAGGGTATGGATGCGGTGATCACTACCCTTTCCTATCCGGGCGAACAGTTCCCGGGTAAGATTACTGCACTTTCGCAGGTATTCGACCCGGAAGATAAAGCCTTGAAAGCACGTATTGCCATGCCCAACCCGGAGTTAAATTAAAACCGGAAATGTCTGTCGTTATCCGATTGAAAGAAAACCATGCCAACCAGCAAGTGGCTGTGCCGTCAGACGTACTGATATTCGACAACGATACCTATTATGCAGTAGTGGAAGAAGCTACCGGCAACTTTTCTATGCGTGAAATAATACCCATAGGCCACAATAATAACACGACTTTCCTTGCTGGTGGACTTAAAGAGGGAGAAAAGGTGGTTTCTAAAAACCAACTACTGATCTATTCTGAATTAAAAGGGAAATAAGCCATGCATAAGTTTGTCGAAAGTATTATCGCATTTGCCCTGCGTAACCATATCCTGGTACTCTTTATGACAGGGCTCCTGCTGGTAGCAGGTATTATCTGTTATAAAAACACCCCGATTGAAGCATACCCCGATGTAACCAATACCCGTGTACAGATCATAGCTCAATGGCCTGGTAGAAGTGCGGAAGAGGTAGAGAAATTTGTTACCCTGCCCATTATGCAGCAACTGAATACCATTCCCCGTAAAACAGATGTGCGCTCTACTTCCCTATTTGGCCTGTCAGTAGTAACCGTACTATTCGAAGATGGTGTAGACGATTTCTATGCACAACAATATGCTTCCAACCGGATGCAGGATATCGACCTGCCGGAGGGAGTAGACCTTTCGATCGAACCTCCCTCAGGTGCTACCGGCGAGATATTCCGTTACATTATTGAGAGCGATCTTCCTATCCGCGAAGTAACAGCCATCCATGAATGGGTAATCGAACGCGAATTACTTTCGGTTCCCGGCATTGTTACCATTGCCAGTTTCGGAGGTGAAGAGAAAATGTTCGAAATCAAAGTAAATCCGGCCGAACTCAACAATTATGACCTTTCGCCACTACAGGTATATGAAGCAGTAGCCAGCAGCAACATCAATGTAGGAGGTGATATTATACAGAAAGGTAGCCAGGCGTATGTAGTAAGAGGGATCGGGTTGCTGGAAAGTATTGAAGACATTGAAAATATCCTGATCGAAGTAAAAGGAGATACCCCCTATCCGTATCAAACAGGTAGCGACCGTAAGCGTATCCTCCAAACCACGCCTGGGACAGGTGGGACTTAATGATGAAGATGATGTGGTGCAGGGTATCGTAATCATGCTGCGCGGCCAGAACCCCGGCGAGGTGATCGACCGGTTAAAAGAAAAGATCGATGAACTAAACAACCGTATCCTACCCGAAAATGTAAAGATTGTTCCTTTTATGGACCGGACCAAGCTGGTAGAAGCCACGGTAAGTACGGTATTGAAAAATATGATTGAAGGGATCCTACTGGTTTCCCTTATCGTCTTTATCTTCCTCTACAATTGGCGGTCTACCCTGATCGTCGCAACCGTTATCCCCCTCTCTTTCCTGTTTGCTATTATCATGCTACGTATACAGGGTTTACCAGCCAACCTGATCTCCATGGGAGCACTCGACTTCGGGCTGTTGCTGGAAGGGACACTGGTAATTGTCGAGGTAGTATTTGTAGCTATGGAGAAACGATCCGAAAAGATCGGAGCCCGCTTTGGCTCTTCACTCAAAGGAGGATTGATTAAGAAAAGCGCCGGAAGTGTGGCTTCCCATATTTTCTTTGCACAGATCATTCTCGTGGTAGCTCTTTTCCCGATCTTCTCTTTCCGGAAAGTGGAAGGTAAAATGTTCTCGCCCCTGGCTTTTACCCTGGGATATGCTTTATTAGGCTCCCTGATCCTTTCGCTTACCTATGTACCGGTGATGTGTAAAATGCTGTTTAATAAACCGATTAAGGAAAAGACAAATGCAATAAGCCGTTTCTTTACAACCAACCTGTACCGCCTGTTCGAATTAAGCAGCCGTTACCGGAGAGGCACGATCCTGGCATTCCTTTGCCTGCTGGCCATATGTACGATCCGCTTCAGCTTCTGGGGTACCGAATTTATCCCCAATATGAACGAAGGAGCTATTTATGTAAGAGCTACCTTACCGAATAGCGTAAACCTGGATGAATCGGTACGCATTACACAGGAGATGAAAGCCAAACTCCGCCAGTTCGACGAAGTAGATTTTGTACTTACACAAACCGGTCGCCCAAACGACGGCACCGATGCTACCGGCTTCTTCAATATTGAATTCCATACGGAACTGAAACCTGAAAAGCAGTGGAAACGGAAAATATCCAAAGAAGAACTGATCAGCCAAATGCAGGATACACTGAGTGTCTACCCAGGCATTATTTTGCTTTCAGCCAGCCAATACAGGACAACGTCGAAGAATATGTTGCCGGTGTAAAGAGTGCTTTGGTAATCAAAATATTCGGACACGACCTGCATGAATTAGAAGACCTGGCCGACCAGACAGCAGCCGCCATCAGGGATATACAAGGCATTGAAGATGTGAATGTATTCCGCAGTATCGGTCTGCCCGAACTCCAGATCAGGTTGGAAGAATCGCGTATGGCCAGCTACTCCGTATCGATAGCAGATGCACAGGCAGTAGTTGAAATGGCTATCGGAGGGAAAGCCGCCAGTACCTTCTATGAAAATGAACGGACATTCGACATCATGGTTCGTTTCCAGCAGGAATTCCGCGACAACGAAGATAAAATAGGAAATATCTTAATACCAACTATGGATGGGAAACAGGTTCCGTTAAAAGAGATTGCGGAAATACAATCCATTACCGGGCCTGCTTTTATTTACCGCAAAGGAAGTAGCCGTTACATTGGTGTAGGTTTCAGTATCCGCGACCGCGACCTGGGCTCAACCATTGCCGAAGCCCAGAAAAAAGTAGCAGAAAACGTACAACTTTCTTCCGGCAGCAAAATGGTATGGGCGGGTGAGTTCGAAAGCCAGCAACGTGCCACCAGCCGTTTGATGGTGATTGTTCCGGCAGCTCTGTTACTGATCTTATTCCTGCTATACATGAATTTTCGGACAGTAAAAGATACGCTGATTGCTGCCAGTGCCATGCCATATGCATTTATCGGCGGATTCCTTTCCCTGTGGTTAACAGGAACTGTATTCGGTATTTCGGCAGGCATTGGATTTATTATCCTCTTTGGTATCGTATCCATTGACAGTATCCTGCTGATCGCCCTGATGAAAAAGCGGATGCAGCAAACCCACAACCTGCGGATTGCCATTAACGATGCCATCCGCCAGCGGGTACGCCCGGTATTAATGATTGCCCTGATGGGATCGATGGGATTACTGCCTGCCGCCCTTTCAAACGGTATGGGATCGGAAGTACAGAAGCCATTAGTCATTATGATTGTAGGTGGTATTATCACCTGTATGATCTTATCATTTACAGTGCTTCCGCAAGTATTCTATTTTGCCTATCGCAGGGAGAAACATTTGAAACGATAAGTTATAAGACGATAGGAATGCGTACATACAATAATTCCCTATACTGAACCTTGAAGAGGTTCCCAAGATTCCCTAACAATCCGGGGCGGGGTTGGAAAAGAGGATGTAGCATCCTTGAGTGTACAGACACAAGAGTTTCCCGCGCAGGCGGAGAACGCATGAGAACCGGTAGTTTCAAAAAGCTAGTAGAACAACCGTTAGTTCCTGTGCGATCCCCGCCTACGCGGGGAACTGGTAAGGTCTATAAAATAAGACCTTTCTTCTCTTACTGAATCTTCCGGCCATGACAAGGTGGACATCCTGTGAGTAAGGAAATTCATCTTTCGCACGAAGGTGGAAATCATATAAAACTGTCTTTCAACATCTGCTCTTATCCCGGAAAATAGAGCGTAATCCGTGTCCCCACGTTCAATTCGGAATGGATGGAATACTGGATATTATTTTTATTGAAGATACGTAAAGCCAGGGAAAGACCGATACCACTTTCCCTTACCTCCCCTGTATTATCGGCACGGGTAAAAGGTTTGCTGATCCATTCCAGTTGGTCGGCCGGAATACCAATACCCTGGTCGGTGATCGCTACACACAGGCCTTCCTGATTTTTATAGAGTTCTATCCTTACATTTTTTCCCTTGGAATATTTAATGGCATTATCGATCAGGTTAAACAGGGCGATCCACAATTGAGTAGGATCTTTAGATACAGATAAGAGTGCTTCTTCCTGCGGTGGAATGTCAACATTCACCAATACTTTTGCCTGCGGGTATACATCGCGCATCTTACTGATAATTTCCCAGATAAGTTCATCTACCCGGGTAAAATTGCCGGTAAGTTTTTCCTCCCGCAAGTCGGAATAATGATCAGGGTTTCCAGGATCTTTTCCATTTGCAGGATTTGTTGGGAAAGCTTTTCTGCCAGAAGACGGTACTCTTCCGGGGTACGGTCGCGGATGGTGAAAACATCCAGGTTGCCTAATACGGAAGCCAACGGTGTTTTAAACTCGTGGGAGACATATTTTACAAAGTTCTTTGCATGGTAAAGGTTTCTGATATCTTTGCCAGCAAATGGTTGAAAGTGTCGATCAATTCCTGCAACTCATCCTGCGTACCGGACGACTGGATGGATACATCCAGATCGTTGGTAGAGATCTTGTTTACCTGGCTGATCACTTCACTAAATGGACGATAGGCAAGCCGGGCCACCCAACGGCTTAATAAAATAATAGCCACCAAACCCGCCAGGAAAGAAGGAATAAGTATCCATAACAGTAGCTGGATCTGCTTTTCGGATAAACTTTTATCTTCCCGCGCTATTACTACAAAATCGCCCTGGTTATCCTCATAAAACAATCCGAAACAGAACTCATTATCAGTACGGAATTGTGTTTGGAGTTCCGACCGAACCTTTTCCAGATATCTTTTCGGCACTGAGTTGGAGGTATCACCAAATACAATCGTATCATGTATGTCGTATAGTTGATAAGATACCCCTACTACCAGATCTTCAAACTGAATCCTGATCTTTTCAAATTCCTTTTCACTCAGTTCGTCTTCTTCGAAGTAAAACCAGGCAGCGATCCATGCTGTTTTTTTCAGGTTGTTGTAGACAGTTCGTTCCGTATTCCGGGAATAAAGTTGGAAAATAGAGAAAGAGATCACTGCAAAGATGACGCTGAACATCAGGGAGCAATATAAGCTTAACCGTGTTTTTACCTTCATACCCTTAGAGTCTTATTCCGGAGAATGGATCATATAGCCACGTCCTTTTACGGTTTTGATCAGTTTATTATCTTCTTCCGTATCTACTTTATTACGCAGGTAAGAGATGTATACATCTACAATATTGGTGTTAGGGTCGTAATTTACTCCCCAGATATCATTTAATAATTGGGCACACGACATCACTTTGTCTTTATTCTCCAGTAATATTTTTAACAGTTTAAACTCCTGCAGGGTGAGCGTAAGTTCCCTTTCCCCTCGTTTGACCAGGTGTTTTTCTATCTCCATGGTAAGGTTATCACATGCCAGTACTTCGGAAGGTGTAGTGTAGGAAATCCGGGCCCGCCGGGTAAGAGCATTGATATGAGCCAGTAATTCACGAAACAGGAATGGCTTAGTCAGGTACCCGTCTGCCCCATAATCAAGCGCTTTGATCTTATCTTCGGGATCACTCAGGGCACTCATTACCAGTACAGGAGTATGAACCTTTTTATAGCGCATAAACTGTAGCAGTCCAATCCCATCTATATCAGGCAACATAATATCCAGCAAGATCAGATCCCACTCTTTTTCCGTAATCATCCGCCGTGCATCCGTACCGTTTTCTACCAGGATTACAGAGAAATGATTCTCTTCAAGTCCCTTTACTACAAATTCACTGATCCTGCTATTATCTTCTACAATTAATATATTCATCCTGGTTAAATTGAATAAGATTTACGCTATTCTCCGTACTTCAAGCAAATATAATTCATTTCCCATACTTTCACAAGTTCCGGTTATGACAACAATCCGTAATCCGGATCTGTTTGTAAGCAACAATAAAACAGATAATTATGAAATTTTTTCTTGATACAGCCAATTTAGACCAGATACGGGAGGCATATGACATGGGTGTACTCGACGGAGTAACTACCAACCCTTCGTTAATGGCCAAAGAGGGCATCAAAGGTGCAGAGAACCAGCACCGGCATTATATCCGTATCTGCGAGATCGTAAACGGGGATGTGAGTGCGGAGGTTATTGCCACAGACTATGAAGGAATGATTGAAGAAGCGCAGGTACTAACTTCCCTGAATCCGCATATAGTAGCAAATTACCCTGTACCGAAGCCGGTATCAAAGGAATTAAATATCTTACCGGTAAAGGGATACGGACAAATTGTACATTGGTATTCTCGGTCGGGCAGGCTTTACTGGCTGCCAAAGCCGGCGCTACGTATGTATCTCCGTTTATAGGGAGGATAGATGATATTTCATGGGATGGTATTGCGCTGGTAGACAAAATTGTACAAATGAACCTTACCTATGGTTTCGAAACCCAGGTACTGGCTGCATCCATCCGGCATACCCACCATATTATCCAATGTATTGAAGTGGGTGCCGACGTGGCAACCTGTCCGCTGGAAGCAATCAAGGGATTACTGAAACATCCGTTAACAGATGCAGGCCTGGCTACCTTCCTGTCCGATTATAAACGCGTAAATGGATAGGAAGCGTTTATTCCTGGTACATTGCATCTATCTGTGTGGCATAATTTTTCAGTATTACCCGGCGACGTAGTTTTAAGGTGTCTGTCAGCTCTTCACTTTCCATGGTGAAAGGTTGGGCAAGCAAGACAAACTTTTTGATTTTCTCGTACGATGCGAGGTTCTTCTGATGTTCTTCTATCCGGGATT
>JAJPZJ010000043.1 GCA_021204405.1 Tannerellaceae bacterium
CGACTTCAAATCCAGAATTTATAATAGGACATTATGCGGATAATCATTTAATATAGTTTGCTATCTTTGTAATAAGAAGTTGAGGACTTAATAATGATAGAGAAGATTCTTACCCTTTTTACCAGTGTGATTATATTTTGTGGTTGCTCCGGCAAGACGCCCGAAATATCTATGGTATGCCTATGTGATGATATAGGGAACTACATTATTAAATGGGAAACCAATCCGCATATGGATGGCACACTTAAGATGTATGTATCTGACGATCCTATGAATTTTAATAAATCAACTCCAGCTCTTTATGCCAACCTTAATCATAATGTTGCTACATTTGTGACTAATGATAATATTACCCGTAAATATTTCCTGGCTTCATTTAATGACAAATACTATAAAATTATAGGGTTACGGGCCATTGAGATGGATAGTATACAAAATTTCAGGGATATGGGCGGATACCGTACAGCCAACCAGAAGCATACGACTCAATGGGGGAAAGTATTTCGTTCCGGACAGTTAAGTACAATTATACCTACCGATTCCCTACGCCTTGATAAACTGGGTATAAAAACGATTATTGACCTCCGAAGCCGTGAAGAAGCAACTTCCTTTCCCATTTGCTACTCAAACGCAAATATTGTACATATTCCGGTAGAAGTAAACCGTTCAGAAAGGATCTTGGAACGATTAAAAGCAGGACAAATCCGGAAAGGCGATGGCGTTTTATTTATGCAGGATATGTACCTGCAATTCCTTACAGAAGATAATAAAGAATTTTCAGAAGCTATCCATTATTTCCTTGATCCGGATAACTATCCGGTATTATTTAGTTGTGCTTTAGGAAAAGACAGGGCCGGTTTTCTGGGAGCCATGATTCTGGCAGCAATAGGAGTACCTGAGGAGACAATTTTACGCGATTATACGGCTTCTAACCTGTATATTGACATCCCACGTTTAGCTTATATGGCAAAAGGATTAAATACAGATGCCCAGGAAACTTTTACTACACTTCTCTCTACAGATGAATCTTATATGGAACTTCTTTTTCAAAAAATCAAAAAAGATTATGGTTCTGTAGATAAATATTTGACAAAATGTCTTAATCTTACGGAAAATGAGCAGGATAGATTAAAAGAACTCATGCTCTATTAACAATAAATCCGAATGAAATCCTTACCTTTGCCACGCTGAATATTTTACATATACAATATAATTTTGAAAACATTTGAAGAACTAGGAGTTGCCGCACCGATTTTGAAGGCAATTCAGGAATGGGGTATGAGGCCCCAATGCCAGTACAGGAAGAAGTGATTCCTTTCTTGCTGGGCGAAGATAACGACGTAATAGCACTCGCTCAAACCGGAACCGGCAAAACTGCCGCATTCGGACTGCCCATATTACAGAAAATAGATATATCACTTTATCAGCCACAAGCTTTGGTTTTATGTCCTACCCGTGAACTTTGTCTACAGATAGCCGATGATCTGAATGAATATTCCAAATACATCGAAAAACTAAAAGTATTACCTGTATACGGAGGATCAAGTATTGACAGTCAGATCAGGTCGTTAAAACGCGGAGTACACATTGTTGTAGCAACTCCGGGCCGTTTACTTGACCTGATGAACCGTAAAACAGTTGACCTGAGCGCTGTTAAAAATGTAATACTCGACGAGGCCGACGAGATGTTGAATATGGGCTTTACAGAAAGTATCAATGCAATCCTGGCAGAAATACCTGCCGGAAGGAATATGTTGCTGTTTTCTGCTACTATGCCGCAAGGTATCGCCAGCATTACAAAGAAATACATAAATAACCCTAAAGAGATCGTGATCGGTCGTAAGAATGAGGGAAATAAAAATATCAAACATGTATACTATATGGTTCAGGCAAGGGATAAATACCTTGCACTGAAACGTCTTGCCGACTACTATCCCGAATATCTACGGAATTATTTTCTGCCGTACCCGTAAAGAGACACAGGAAATTGCCGATAAACTAATCCAGGATGGTTATAATGCTGATTCACTGTACGGAGAACTAAGCCAGGCGCAACGCGACTATGTGATGCAGAAGTTCCGCGTAAAAAATATCCAGCTACTGGTAGCTACTGATGTGGCCGCCCGTGGACTGGATGTGGACGAGCTGACACACGTAATCAACTACGGATTACCCGATGATGTAGAATCATATACCCACCGGAGCGGACGTACAGGACGCGCCGGAAGAACTGGTATTTCAATCGCCATCTGCCATATCAAAGAAAAAGGTAAAATCCGTGAAATCGAACGGATTATTAACAAAAAGTTTGAAAAGGGCGAGATCCCAACCGGCAAGGCAATCTGTGAAAAACAACTGTTCAACCTGGTAGATCAGATTGAAAAGGTTAAAGTAAATGAAGAGGAGATCGAACCGTTAATGCCCTCTATTTTCCGCAAGCTGGGATGGCTAGATAAAGAAGACATTATCAAACGTGTGGTATCGTTGGAGTTCAACCGGATGATTGATTATTATAAAGATGCGGAAGAGATCCGTGTAGTAGATGAAAGAAGTGTCCGGAAAGATGATTCCAGCGGTTTATCAGGTCGTAAAGACCGGCGGTCTGCCGGCGGCGAAGAAGGCTATACCCGTTTCTTTATTAACTTTGGCAAAGCAGACGGACTATATCCGAACCAACTCATTGAGTTGATCAACAAATGCGTACCAGGCAAAGTATTGATCGGAAAGATCGACCTGCTCGAGAATTTCTCTTTCTTTGAAGTAGAAGAAGGCGAAGCAAACCGGGTATTAAAAGCGATGAATGGGTATAAAGTAGACGGACGGCGCATTTCTGTTGAACATGCGCAGGGGAAAAAGGGGATAACGGACGACGTTCTTCTGGTAGTGGAAGAAGAGAAGGCTTCCGTGTACAGGCTGCCGACAAAAGGGAACGCAAAAGCGAAAAGCCCTGGCGTCGCACTATGCCCAGCCGCGAAACCCGTAGGAAAAGAATTAATTATCCAAAATAAACAAACAGGAATTGACAATTAAAGAGCAGTAAAACGCTTTTTTAATTGTCAATTTTTATTTGACAATTGCCCATTAAAAAAATATTGTTAACTTTATCGCCATATATCCCTAAACGAACGGATATATAAAGACTAAATGATAAAGAGGTTATTCATATTAATTGGGATTCTTTTTGCTTTGTCTTCCTGCGGAGACGACGTTATTTACCGAATTGACGGGAAACTGGAAAATCTGGATAATGAGACGATTTTTGCCGTATTCGAAGGAGATGATTACAAAGTGATCGATACCGTTCTATGCAGCAAACCCGGTGAATTCACTATCCTTCAGAAGCAGGAAGGGTTCGATATTGTTACTCTTTTCTTCAACAACCGGACTAAGTGGACAACCATTTACCTTGAACCCAAAGAAAAAATAACTGTAACCGGTGATGTGAATTACCCTTCCCTATTAACTGTTAAAGGAGGCCGTATCAACAATAAACTTACTTCCCTCCACAAAGATATTGCTCCGTTATTGAAAGAGCAGGAAGAGATAGCCCAACAATTACGTAGTTCGCAAAACAGCCAGATAGAAGAGATTGATCTTACCTCACGGCTTATTAACGTAAACCATTCACTGGCAGAATATGCAGCCGGGTATATAGCCGACCATACGGACGAACCTGCCTCGCTGGTATTACTACAGCAATACTTTACCGATCCGGATGATACCCGTAAACTGGATGAATTCCTGGTTTTACTAAGTCCTAAATTAAAAAATAATTATTTGTTTAATAATCTGGAAGAGTACAGCCGTAAGGTAAAAAGGACTGCACTGGGTGCGGAAGCACCGGGTTTTTCAGTAAAAAACATCTATGGCAAACCGGTAAGCCTCGACTCTTTCCCGGAAAAATATGTACTTCTTACCTTTACAGCTCCCTGGTGTGATATGTGTCAGACAGAAGATCTTTACCTGGACGAGCTGGTTGTAAAATATCCTAAAGACAAAATAGACCTTTTACTGGTTAGTCTTGACGACGATCAGCAAGAAGTAAGAGATGTCCTCAAAAAAGACAGTATCCGGTGGAATCTGGCAACCGACTCTGCCGGACAGGCCGCCATGTTGCTGGAATTATATAATGTAAGTTCGCTGCCCCGCTCATTCCTGATAGATGAAGAGGGAAAAATCATATTAAAAACAGACGACGGACTGGAACTGAAACAAACACTAGAAAAACTGATCGACTAACCGCTCAGTAATAACCATAGTTTAACCTTAACCTTATATAAACATGTTAATCAAAACGTATGCGGCTGCTTTGCAGGGCATCTCTGTCACAATTATCACCATCGAAGTAAGTTGTACCAAAGGAATTCAATTTTTCCTTGTAGGGCTTCTGGATATAGCCATCAAAGAAAGCCATGAACGCATTATATCCGCCCTGCAGGTAAACGGCTATAAATTTCCCCGCAACCGTATCCTGGTCAACATGGCTCCTGCCGACATCCGGAAAGAAGGAGCAGCATACGACCTTCCCCTTGCAGTGGGTATTATGGCAGCAGCAGGTGAGATCACTGCCGATAAACTTGAACATTTGATGTTGATGGGTGAGCTTTCATTGGATGGAACTATCCAACCGGTAAAAGGTATTTTACCTATAGCCCTTAAAGCACGTGACAGTGGTTTTAAAGGGATCATTGTTCCGGTAGCCAATGGTCCTGAAGCGGCAGTTGTAGATGGCATCGAAGTATACGGAGCAACTAATATTAAAGAAGTCCTCCGCTTTATCAATGGTGAAGATGCTTTGCAGCCTTTACAAATTAATGTCGCAGAAGAATTTCGGGAACTGAAAGACTTCCCCTTTGACTTTGCGGATGTAAAAGGACAGGAAAATGTAAAAAGAGCACTCGAAGTGGCTGCAGCAGGAGGCCATAATCTGATTATGGTTGGCCCACCCGGAAGTGGTAAATCCATGCTTGCCAAACGGCTGCCGGGAATTTTACCACCTTTTACTTTACAGGAATCATTGGAAACAACTAAAATCCACTCCGTAGCAGGTAAAATAGGAACAGAGACCTCACTAATGAAAATACGCCCGTTCCACTCACCTCACCACATCATTTCTACGGTAGCCATTGTGGGTGGTGGCAGCTATCCTCAACCCGGTGAAGTAAGCCTGGCCCATAATGGAGTGCTCTTCCTCGACGAACTTCCTGAATTCAACCGCAACGTGCTGGAGGTGATGCGACAGCCCCTGGAAGACCGGAAAATAACAATTTCACGTGCACGTTTTACAGTAGAGTATCCAGCCAGTTTTATGTTGGTTGCTTCCATGAACCCATGCCCTTGCGGATACTATAATCATCCCGACAGAGCCTGTGTTTGCTCGAAAGCAGCTGTACAGAAATACATGAATAAAATATCAGGACCTTTACTTGACCGGATTGACCTGCAGGTTGAAATTGTACCTGTACCTTTTGAAAAGATATCCCTGCGTACCCGGTCGGAAGCAAGTATTGAGATACGTAAACGGGTTATCGGGGCACGTAATATTCAGCAAGCAAGATATAAAGCTTATGCAGATATCCACTGCAACGCACAAATGAATAGCAAATTATTACATAAGTATGCTGTTCCCGACAAAAAAGGATTAGAATTACTTAAGCATGCCATGGTACGGTTAAACCTATCTGCCCGGGCCTATGACCGGATTTTGAAAGTAGCACGTACGATAGCAGACCTGGAAAGCTGCAATATGATTAAACCCAATCATATTGCAGAAGCTATTAATTATCGTAATTTGGATAAAGAAAACTGGGGGATGTAAATACTAAATTACATCCTCCAATCTGATTGTTTTTATCTTATAATCCTATTCATAAATCAACTCAAAATCATCCAGCCACAAGGTACTACCTGTACCACCAGTAAAATAATCCCCATACTTACTAACAGTAGCTACTATAATCAGATAAGTAGGTTTACGGGTAAACGAACGATAATCAAAATTCAATCTAAATTGAGCCCACTGAGTAACTGTTTCTTCAATGACAATTTCCTGATAAGCTATAATATGCTCATTATTTATATCAAACAACTCACGGTCTGATTTTCTGGTACATATACGCACCGGAGAGTCCCAATCGCCAACCGCCACATAAATATGTCCTTTATCCGGCATTCCTAATTGTACATCTTCAATAGGATCGTCACTACTTACTGTTGAAATAGGAGTACTTACATATCTAAACCATCCCTCCTCGAGAGCCGTAGGCCGTACTGTAAATGGACGACCAAAGTTAAGTAATCCATCCGAACCTAAGGTCTCCATGTATTGCCCAGCAAAATATTCCCTGCCGCAAACTTCAATACCACAAATTCGGAACCCAACTTAGCCGAACGTCTGCCGCTACGATAAACAGATTCATCATAATTGGTGACATTCTTTTCTACAGTGATCGAACCGTGGTTACCACTATCCCAAAACATTTCTTCATCAGCACCATGTATTAACCATACTCTATTATTGGCAATAGACCAGTTCTCAAAACCACTGTTTGGAAGCACAGGGATATCGTCTGTAGTAAACTCTGTTAAATCATATACAGTATTCCCCACCGTTCCCTCATATTCATATACTGTATTAGGCTGTAAATGGCGTATTAAAGCAGTAAAACTACCATCTTTAAAAGTAATTTCATCACTATACACCATGTCCCATACCTCATCTCCCTGCCTGCGGAAACGAATATCAATAGTGGAGTTCTCATTTGCATCTCCCATAATATAGGCCCTTCTTGACCATGGAGTAATAGTCAGATTACTTTCCAAGGAATAGGTAACCGTAACTGTCCACACCTCTGTTTCATCAAAAGCAGTTACTTCAAATGTAACCGGACGGCGGAAATCGGTAATAGTTGTTGGTTCAGGCCGGGTAACAGCAATCGAACTACCGATCTGCATTTTCTGCACACGCAGATTGGAGAGATCTGCCTGCTCATCCACATAAATAATAATATTTTTATTCTCCTCATCTACCCGGGGCTGTCCTACCTGTATGGTATTACCTTCTGCATCTGTTACCTGAAATGCCTCCCGCAAATTATATTTACGATTCAAATAATGTTCTGCCGTAATTTCCCAGGGAAAGTCTTCATACATACGAAGTATAAAGTTTGCCGGATTCCGAAGATTTATGTTTGTATTTACCACTCCGGGCAAACTATCCACATCTACAAAACCGCTATCAGGAAATAAGGAAGCATTTTCACATGCTGTATTATCCGGTATAATTACTGTCCCTTCCGTAACCTCCATCCGGGTAATCCTTATTTGACGAAGATCTATCGTATCATCTACCAGTAGTAACACCGTATTATAATTCTTATTGATGGTCGCTACTGCAGCCAATCCATCTACCTCCATCTCTTCTATTACGGCCTGTATATTAGGATAGGGAAGATCATTCTTGATACATCCCTGCAAAAGATATCCTAAACATACCGCACATATAAGAATAGAAAAAATTCTTCTTTTACCCATATAGTCAGAAATAGAATGTCATACCCAGGTTGATAGAAAAGAGATTGATCTTAAAGTTAGCAGAGCTGGTACGCATTTTACCCTGCTCTACCTGGTTAATGGTCTGTTCATACCATTTCAGATCCAGTCCTAATACATCCAAAGATACTTCTACAGCAGCAAAGTTATTCACAAAAGCAACCATACCCGGCGAGATACCCAAGTTAAGGACATGCTTCACTTCGTGTACGGCTTTACTGGTATCATTCGGACCATTTTCCGAGTTTCCCTCTCCATAGCCATAGGTAACCCGTGCTTCATTAAACAGACCAAAACGCTTGCTATCCCCCAGATTCAGATAAGTACGAACAAACCCGAAGGTAGAAACCATATGCGATTTCAAATAATAATCGGAAAGACTAATATTCAGGTCATCTCCCAAGGAAATGGCCAGGTTACCCATATCCATCAACGAACGTGAATAAGCTACACGACCTCCAATAGAAACATTATCACGGATAAAATAGCTGATTATTGGTGAAATCCTAAAAGTATATCCTTCCAGATTAAAATCCTCCAATACCAACCATTGATAATTATCAATATCCATTTCCATATAAGAGAAAGAGGCTCCCACCATCCACTGACCTTTGGGAATAAAGGTCTTCATCTCAATACCTCTGTCAAACTTTTCTCCTTTTGCCCATCCCGGGAGTATTCCCAGAACTGTAAAAAGGATTGTGCATACTATTTTTTCATTTGTTATTTGTTTCCTTCACTATTTCCAATAAGTGATAATACTTATTCATATACTAATTCAAAATCATCCAGCCATAAAATACTGTTGGAGCCTCCGGTAAAATAATCTCCATACTTACTAGCAGAACCGACTACCAAAATATAAGTTGGTTTTTTATCAGTATAATTATATTCGAGATTTATTTCAAAAGAATGCATTCCATCCCCTTCAGTTTCTCCAATAGCCACAAAGTCGCCATAGGCAATTACACTCGGATCGTTTTTATCAAATAAATTGAAAGCATACGAATTATAATTTGGATATGCATTACATAACATAAAGGGACTATCCCAATCTACCAATGCAATATAAACATGTCCTTTATCCATTTGACCTTCTGCCGCACCTTCTGCTACTAAATCTGCTGGTATATAATTTCACTGTAATCGATTACAACAGGAGCATATTTATACCATCCTTTCATTTTTGTAGGTCTTGTAGTAAACTCCCTACCCCATTCCAATAAACCTCCGGAAGTACCTAAGGTCTGATTATATTTACCTGTGAAAATATTACCGGCAGCAAATTTACCCAACGAACCTCCAAGTCCAACATATTGAGATTGTAGCTTTGCAGAATATTGTCCGCTATTCAAAACAGTATTATCCCTTTGTGTTGGATTTTTTGCACCAAGTATAGCTGCACTTCCCGTACTGGCACCTTCGTTTCCACTATCCCAAAACATCGTACTACCCTCCGCAAAAATTCGCCATGTAGCCCCATTTTCATGATGCCAGTCTTCGAATCCCGAATTAGGAAGTTGAGCAGCTTCTTCTGTTACAAAAGTAGAAATCTCACCCTCAAGCGGATCACCATTTAGAGTAGCATATAATTTGTACTCATATGTAGTTCCTGCAGTAAGCCCTGTAATCTGAGTTTGTACGTTTCCATCTCCATCCGGTTGCACATTTGCAGTTTGCAGCCATGTGTTTTCATTGGTACCACTCACTCCATAGCGGAAGTACACACCTGTACCTGACGGATCACAGAACCCTCTTAAAACAACATGTTTTGCCCACACTTCACCATCATTCACAGGCATAGTCATTACACTAAGATTCGGCCTGACTGTATAGGTTATTGTTTCTACCACTTCCTGCTGATAGACATCGACAGCCGAAAATGTAAGCAAATAAACTTTATTTGCAGTAATATTATCTTCCAGATATTCATTAACCATCTCTGTTAAATCCAATGTATAATTGGTTTCCAGTTGTGAACTTGTTTCCGCTTTGATACCTAAGGTATTTTTAACCGCATCGTCAACAACAAACCAATCGAATATCTCCGGCAATGAAGCTCCCACCGGATATCCCTGGGATAAGTAAACATATAAATTGCGCAAACCAGCCTGACTGGTTATTGTTATTTTATGGCTATCAACCGCACTCTCTCCTTCTTTCTTAACAAATACTAAAGAAGATCCTACCGTTTCCTCTGCACCTATTTTTGTAACAACTTTCGATTCAGGTGCATCAGGAATATCCATCATCTTTGTATATTCAGGAATAGTAATAATATATTCGACCTCAGTGGAGTCGGTTTCATTAATAGTCACATCAATATTTCCTCCCGAAGACTCTCCTTCCCCTGGCTTTTCTATATCAATAAAAGCTTATAATAAAAACGCGGTTTTATATCCGGAAATACTTTCTGGAATTGGAAATTAAGACCATTATTCTTGTTCACCAATTTAATGTTACAACCAACTCATCCGTTGCATAAAATCCTGACCGAGTCTCCCCTTTTACAAAAGTAAGAGCCCCTGAGTTACCTTTTACCACAGCTTCATAGTCACTAAAATAATAATCTACATACTCTGTAAACTCTACCGAAACTTTAGTATTTGTAATTTTACATTCTATACTGGCCGAAACCACTTCTCCTTCAGTAATAAACAGAACAGTATCTCCATAATAAGCAGGTGAATCCCACTGCGGTTCATCCAAAGGTGCCGACGAGACAGCTATCTGATAACTACCAGCAGGTAACAATATTCGCTGGCCTTCCACCTCTTCTTTATAATTTTCGAATTGCTTGATAGTGTCGCCGGAAATTGCAATAAAATACACACCAAGTATTTCATCTTCCACCGGTTCTCCAGCCTTGGTATAAAGAGTTTCATTTTTCCCAACACCTAATATAATATATCCTTCTCCTGAAGAACTTTCCTTTTCTTCATTACAGGCTGTAAATATAAGGAGCCAGAATAAAAGCAAAAAACCAAAACCTTTTATATATTTATATGTTATTCGTTCCATATCAATCGGTCAATATTAGTTTTAATGTTTCAGTAGTACTTCCTCCTTTTTGATCAACCGCTCTAAGCCTAAAATTATATTCTCCTGCTCCAAAGCCAGCAATCATAGGGACAAACTTGCTTATATCAAATACGTTTGAGGTAGCATGAGAGGGCTTGGTTAAACCTAATGTACTCAAAGCACTTTCCAGTTCAGAATCTAAGTTCATCATATCAAATTCAGTACTTAATCCCCAATCCACTAAATCAGCCTGGAATCCGGCATTAGAAGTAGTCATCAACACGTATAAATTCTTTATACCATTAGGGGTTAGAATCGTAACACTTACAGTTGTGTTTCCTGCTAAGGCCTGTGCCACGGTTAATGTGAGCGGCGACGAAATCCCGGAACCGGTGATAACTGGTGGATTCTCAACGTCTCCTCCACTATTATTCCCACCACTACCTTCGTCCGGATTAACAAAATTCGAAGGTATTTCAATTACATACTCCCGGTTAATCAATGAGATATTAACTACCAGAGTAGGTTTAGATACTTCTTCCGGATCTTCCGGTTCTGGATCGGTTATTCCTGGAATTTCCGGATCAGTAGGAATCGTATCCGGTACTATATCCAGGTCGATCCAGATATTATTATGGTTTGCCACTTCTTCATCTTCAAATAGGTTCAACGAATAGGTAAGGTCTGTTCCCTCTACAGTTGTTGTATGAATAATAAACTCCAGCCGATCGCTCAGTTTGAAATAAGGGATGCGTGTCTCCCCATGACCAAAGGTTAACACACCGGTACCATTGGTCATAATGATCGTATAATCCTGTTTAAATTTTTGCAGGAAGTCATCTGTATAAGTAAAGGAGATCTTTTTATTTGCCAGCGTACAATTCGTAATGATAGAAGCGATCTCCTTAGCAGTGATCACACAGGTATTGGTTCCTTCATAATAGGGCAAATCAAAGCCCGCTTCTACTAATTCACCTAAATAAGCCTGTATATAATAGGTTCCGGCAGGAAGGAATATTGTTCCTTCCTCCTCTAACTCTTTATAAGAGTCATAATATTTAACTATTTCTCCCTCTTCATCCAGGATCTGTATACTGAACTCATTCATATCCAGTACTACCACATCCGAACCGGATGCGACTCCCGATTTAGAGGGAAGATCGGCCTCTTTTTCCGGGCTTAACGCCAGGCTTAATCCTCCTAATGAATCAGGATGAATGGCGCCCTCTTCTTTATCATTATTCTTACCCAGGATATCTTTCTGCATTTCACATGAAGTAATGCCTAATATACTCCATCCCAGCAGCAATAAAATAATATATGCAGTGTGTTTCATAAAATTCTTTTTTTACTGAACCAAAGTCGATCTGACAGTTATTTCATTTTCCTGATCAGTACCAATCGCTACAATAAAGTATTCACCCTTATAAGGAGCATCCTGGTTAAACAGAGGATCTTCCGCATCTTTATTTAAATAATACACATATGTATACGGATTACTAAGCGGATAATTATTTTTGTTTGTGCACTCTATGGTAAGCTTCAGGAAATAGTTACAATCTTTAGTAAAGTAAATACGGTCACTATTAGATTTGGAATAAACCGCAGAAGCGCCCTCCATATCTTGTTGGACGGTGACCGTATAAGTATCGTGGAAATTATTCAGGAAAACATCTGTTAATTGGATCTCTACACCTACACTCTGGTATTTACATTCAACCGAAACAGCCGTCACCCTGTAAGACTCGATTTTTATGTAGCTTCACCCATAAAATAAGGTTGTTCACGCAATACAGGTATGGAGTCATACGAAAAAGCTCTCACCGTATAGGTACCAACCGGCAGTTCCAAGGGCATACCTTCCTGCTTCAAGGCAGCAAATGAATCATATCTCTTATAATAAGATGTTTCACCTTGTTGATAGATCTCAATAATAAACTGCTTAGGGTCCAGCATACTAAAATCGGCCGAACGGGTAACAATCATAGGGATGTTTTCATCTAGCTGAGGAGTAGAAATATATAAAGCACCCATATTGGGATCGGTAAACTGATAACCCTTCTCTTCCTGTTCAGAGTTACAAGCCACCAGGCCGACCCCAATAAATAGAATAAGTAGATAATATTTTATTGTATTCATAGTTATTCTTCTTCGTAGTTTAATGTTACATTATCAATTTTTAATACACTACCCTCCTTTACCCCTGCAAACGAAGTATAAGTAGCCGGATAGCTAACCGAACCTGTTCCTCCAGAAGGATCGGGAGCCTCAACAGTAGTAGTAGAAGAAGCGGTACTAAAACTACTTTCCGCAGAAGCAAACAGAATTTCAATTGCTGCTGCATTTTCATTTTCCACACTATAATCTATTACCACTCTACAAGTCTGGTAATCACTATTTGCTTCAGCTGTATTAGGTCTTGTTCCTACACCAATCGTATTACCATTTTTATCTTTAATAAATACATTTACTTCAAAATTCTCATTATTATAAGAAGAATATTGATATTCGAAAGATACACTTGATGGCCGTGAATTCCAGTTTGTACTACTGTATATTAATTCACCCCTTGCTTTATTATTTTTAGAACTGGCATCTACCGATCGTATAACGGCAGCCAATCCATTCGTGGCGTCCCGATCTTCATACACAACCGCAGGAAAGCACCCTCCTGGTATAGTATTGATATTAGTAGCTGAAATAGATCCTACATTCGAGTATACTTCTCCCGCAGTATTTTCGTTGTTAGTTCTCCAAACTCCGTCGGAAGCTGAATTACCCACATAAGCGAAAGGAATAAGAAGCGTACTGGCCGAACCAAAAAGCCCTCCCCCATACTAACAAGCGGTAGAACTTAAATACCATGTATTCATATCGCCGTATTCTACCTGCTGAGCAAGTTCCGTAGTAAACTCTTTTGTCTGAACTTCATCCTTATACTTAACGTGTACTGTGTAATTTTCCCACTTTCAAGACCCTCCAGCCATACTTCCGCCGGAGACCCTGTCCATGTAGCAGGATATTCACTATCAGATAAATAAACCTTTAGATCCGTCGCATTTAATGTTCCTGAAATAACAGCTTCTATTTTTGCTTTCCACCCCCAGATATCCTCAGTCGGAACTACTATTTCATAAGATACAGGCTCCATCGTTATTGTAAACGTTACCGAATCCAGGAAATCCTGTCCCGCATTATCAACTGCAGTCACCTCAAACCGATAAACTTCCGTAGCTCCGGAAGCCTTAGTCAGATGGCTTGCAAAGTCTTTTGCAAACGTCAGTACTCCACTCTCATAAGAGATTCCGGTAGGCAGGCTACCGGCAAGTACATCGTATTCGCCATATATATTGTTATTACGGTAAACCGCCAAAGTAGAAGATTGAATACCTGCATCCTGTACATATTCAACAGAAATAGGTTCCGCAATCACGGCAGTATGTGTCACCTCATAATCCCTCACATTCGTACCTACAAATCTCGATTCGCCGACTGGTTTAGGTCTAACCACCATAGTAGCCTCTATCAGATTCGGATTAGCAGGTAACGCATCTGTCAGTTGTACCAGGTAGGTATAGGTTATAGGATCCTGCCGGGCCGGTAGCGATTTTATAATTTCACTGAAATGAATACGCCCCTGTTTTGTTTCCGTAATATTTACCGACAACGGATTATTAGCCATATCAGTTATATATAATCCCAACTGAGCGGTATTTTGCAATCCCTCTGCAGTAGTAAGTTCATACAATTCCGGCGTACTACCTTCTTCATCCGTAGAAACAGTCAACAAACATTTTCCCACGAATGCCGGCACAGTATAATCCAGCCCTACATAATTATATTTCTCTGATGTTTTTAAATTAGCATAGGTTTCATCCAGTATATCTTTAAAATTCTCATCTCCCCACTCTGGCTCATCGGCGTCTCCCCATGCATACTCAGGAATGGTCATATTAAGGATCGTATCTCCTTCAAATCCTCTGTTAACTGTTACTTCCAAACCTATTCCGGTAAGGGCTCCGTCATCAGTCTTAAACAATAACCCCACATTTTCCCTTGGGTAAATAGTAAGTGGATTCGGCTTATAATAATTGATAATCGTATCTTCCCTTTTTACCAGCCATAAAGATAAAATCAGCTCCGTACCTTCGGCATCCGACTTGAAGTAAGCACCACGTTTCATCTTCTTTGAAACTTAACGTATCTGCTCCCATATATTCAGTATTCATACGGATACGGAATTCTTCATACGCATCAATAAAGTCCTCAGTATAATTTACAAATACACGGGTATTGGCTAACGTAGCAGTATCCGAAATCGGGGTACGCATTCCTTTTTCAATAACAAAATCTGTTTTCCCTCAAAATAAGGGTTTTCAAATGCACCCGGTTTATCTGTTCCTTTATAAGCCCGCATGGTATATGAACCTGCCGACAATTCTATCTCATCAGGCATATCTGCGTAGCGATCATACGAAAGTACTATTTCTTCTCCCTGTAAGATTTCTACCGCATATTCATTCGGATTGGTAAAACCCGCTAATTCTTCCAGTACGGTAGCTTTCGTAGCAATATTATTACCACCGAATGCCGTATCCGATGCCAGTACAAGAGAAAGAATGCCGGGATTCTTCAATGCACGCTCATCTTCATCCTGGCAAGCAGCAAAGGAAAGAAAAAGGAAAATATACAAAAGGGAAAAATACCCGCTCATAAAATTATGAGAGTTTTTTATACTGTTGAGAGTTTTTTATACTGTGTTTCATACAAGGCCATTTAGTTTATACCCAAATCAAAAACTACTTAAAAAATTTAGATTAGAAACGTATATTTCACATATACAAGGTGCTACAATCGACTAAACCGATGCAAATATATGTAAATATAATATATAGAAATTAAGATTTATAATAAAAAGAGTTAACTATAAGGATTTTTAGCAGAGGCAATTAAACAAAAGGTTAACAATCAACTCCCAAACCATATGCATCTTCTGATTTATCTCCATTCATTTGATACCTATTAAAGATATCCCTTACCCGGCAATGTAATTTGCTGAGATGTAGTATTTCTTGCAGACTTCGGTTATTTTTTACGTTCCACGGCCGTGGAACGTAAAAAATAACCGAAGTCTGCAAGAAATAGTAAAGAGAAAGAAAAGTTTTAGTAAAGAGATAGCCTTAAAATAATAACTATAGCACAGTTTGCCTTAAACAGTATCAGCACTTACCCGGACTGAGCGGTATTCAATCCTATGAAATTAAAAACCCTATTACTTATAACGATAAATTTCCTACCTTTGTGCCTCAAAAAAGAGAACACAAAGGCATGGAAAAACAATTCAAAAGAACACTTATAACTACTGCGTTACCATACGCCAATGGCCCGGTTCATATCGGACACCTGGCCGGAGTATATGTACCGGCTGATATTTATGCACGTTACCTGCGGTTGAAAGGAGAAGATGTACTGATGATCGGAGGCTCCGACGAACATGGTGTACCCATCACCATACGTGCTAAAAAAGAGGGAATAACTCCACAGGATGTAGTAGACCGGTATCATAGCATCATCAAACAATCGTTTGCCGATTTCGGTATTACCTTTGATATTTATTCACGTACTACCTCAGATACCCATAGGGAAGTTGCTTCGGAATTTTTCCGTACCTTATATAATAAGGGAGAATTTATCGAAAAAACAACCGAGCAATATTACGACGAAGAGGTAAAGCAGTTCCTTGCTGACCGCTATATTACCGGAACCTGCCCGCATTGTAAGAATGAAAATGCTTATGGCGACCAGTGTGAAGCCTGCGGTACCTCCTTAAATGCTACCGACCTGACCCATCCGAAATCGACTATCAGTGGTAGTGCACCTATATTAAAAGAGACTAAACACTGGTATCTGCCGCTGGATAAGCACGAACCTTTCCTGCGTAAATGGATACTGGAAGATCATAAAGAGTGGAAACCAAACGTATACGGACAATGCAAAAGCTGGCTGGATATGGGCCTGCAACCCCGTGCGGTAAGCCGCGACCTGGATTGGGGAATTCCTGTGCCGGTAAAAGGTGCCGAAGGAAAAGTATTGTATGTATGGTTTGATGCGCCGATCGGTTATATTTCTAACACCAAGGAGTTATTACCGGATAGCTGGGAGAAATGGTGGAAAGACCCGGAATCAAAAATCGTCCATTTCATCGGGAAAGATAATATTGTATTCCACTGTATCGTATTCCCCGCTATGCTGAAAGCAGAAGGTTCATTTAACCTGCCGGAGAATGTGCCGGCCAATGAGTTCCTGAACCTCGAAGGAGATAAAATTTCAACTTCACGTAACTGGGCAGTATGGTTGCATGAATACCTGGAAGAGATGCCGGGTAAACAGGATGTGTTACGGTATGTCCTTACCGCCAATGCCCCTGAAACGAAAGATAATGATTTTACCTGGAAAGATTTCCAGGCACGTAATAATAATGAACTGGTGGCCATTTTGGGGAATTTCGTAAACCGGGCACTGGTACTTACACAGAAGTATTTCGACGGGAAAGTGCCTGCCGCAGGCAAACTGACCGATTACGACCGGGACACTCTTACCGAATTTGCTAATGTAAAACAAGCTGTGGAACGGCTACTCGACACTTACCATTTCCGGGATGCCCAGAAAGAGGCCATGAACCTGGCACGGATCGGTAACAAGTACCTGGCAGATACTGAACCGTGGAAACTAGCTAAAACAGATATGGATCGGGTGGCTACCATCCTGAATATCGCTTTACAGATCACAGCCAACCTGGCAATTGCTTTCGAGCCTTTCCTGCCTTTCAGCATGGATAAACTCAATAAAATGCTAAATGTAGAGCCTTTGGGCTGGAACTGCCTGGGAGAGACCAACCTGCTAGCTGCCGGCCACCAACTGGGACAACCGGAATTATTATTCGAGAAAATAGAAGATAGTGTGATTGAAGCCCAGGTTCAAAAACTGTTGGATACCAAAAAAGCAAATGAAGAGGCTGATTATAAGGCAAAACCTATCCGGAAGAATATCGAATTCGATGACTTCCTGAAACTGGATATCCGCGTGGGCACTGTACTGGAATGCACCAAAGTACCGAAAGCCGATAAGTTACTCCAATTCCGTATAAACGACGGACTGAAAACACGCACGATCGTGTCAGGCATTGCCGGTTACTACCAACCGGAAGAACTGGTAGGGAAACAGGTCTGCTTTATTGCCAACCTGGCTCCCCGCAAATTACGGGGTATTGTATCGGAAGGTATGATCCTTTCGGCCGAAGATGCCGACGGTACTTTGTCGGTTATTACAACTGCCAAAAACGTAAAGCCTGGCAGCGAAGTAAAATAATACGGGCCGGTTAACGTTATAAACCTATAACCGTAAATCTCCAAAATGGCATTTGACACTATACAAATGGTAGATCTGCAAGGGCAGCATCATCGTTTCCAAGAGGAAATCGATGCTGCCCTTCAGGGTGTTATAAACAGTACAGCTTTTATCAACGGCCCGGCTGTAAAAGATTTTGCAACCAATTTGTCCCGTTATCTGGATATTCCTCATCTGATTCCGTGCGGAAACGGTACGGATGCGCTCCAGATTGCCCTGATGGCACTCGGTCTGCAACCGGGGGATGAGGTAATCGTCCCGGCTTTCAATTATATTGCAGCCACCGAAGCGGCAGCCTTACTGAGACTGACACCTGTCGCTGTAGATGTTGATCCATATACCTTTAATATAGACCCGGCAAAGATTGAAAAGGCTATCTCTCCAAAGACAAAAGCAATTATTGCCGTACACCTTTTCGGGCAAGCCTGCCCCATGGATACCATCCTGCAAATGGCCCGTTCCAACGGACTATATGTAATTGAAGATAATGCCCAATCGATTGGGGCAACCTATACTTTTCCGGATGGCACGGTAAAGAAAACTGGAACCATGGGAGATATAGGAACCTTTTCTTTTTTCCCGTCCAAGCCCCTTGCCTGCTATGGCGACGGAGGTGCTCTGGCTACAACCAACAAAGAGTTAGCACAAAAGATACGTATGATTGCCAGCCATGGCCAGCAGGTTAAGTATTACCATAAAGTCGTAGGATGTAACTCGCGGCTGGATAGTTTACAGGCAGCTGTCCTGAATGTTAAACTGAACCATATGGACGAGTTTGCTGCTGCGCGGGTAAAAGTAGCCCATGGCTATAACAACGGATTTACAGGTCATAAGGGAATCATTACGCCACAGCAAATACCGGAGTCTACACATATCTACCATCAATATACTATCCAGGTAGGAGAAAATATCCGCACTGCTTTACAACATGCACTCAAAGCCAAAAGTATTCCTTCTATGGTTTACTATCCTGTTCCCTTATCCGGACAGGAAGCTTTCAGGAATATAATCCGGATACCGGAAGAATTACCGGTAACCGAAAAGCTTTGTAAAACAGTCCTGTCACTGCCTATCCATACGGAAATGGATACATTGCAGGTAGAATATATTATCCGACAGGTATTGGAAAGTTACTCCTCTCTTTCATCTAAATTCTCTACTGAAAAATGACAACAGATAAAATACGCTTTATTGTAATCGGATGCGGCCATATCGGTAAAAGGCACGCAGAGATGATCTCCCGTGATCCAGAAGCCGAATTAGCAGGTTTATGTGATATCCTGCCACAGGAAATGCTGGGTATCGATAATTACCAGGCCCCTTTTTTCCGGAACATAGAAGAGATATTAGACAAAAAGGTAGCTGCCGACGTAATCAATATCTGTACACCGAACGGGCTACACGCAGAAATGGCTTTAAAAGCGATTAAAGCAGGTTACCATGTGGTAGTTGAGAAGCCGCTGGCACTGAATCTTTCCGATGCGGGAAAACTGGTATATGCCTCATTGAAGTTTGGCAAGCAGGTATTCTGTGTCATGCAAAACCGCTATTCCCCCCCCTCTGTCTGGTTGAAAGAAGTTGTTTCGTCGGGCCTATTGGGTAAGATCTATATGGTACAGTTAAATTGCTTCTGGAACCGGGATGAACGCTATTACAAACCAGGTAGCTGGCATGGAGATGTTTCCCTGGATGGTGGAACGCTTTATACCCAATTCTCCCATTTCATCGATATTATGTACTGGCTATTTGGTGATATCTGTAATATTGAGGCCCGTTTTGCAGACTTTAACCATAAAGAGTTAACCGACTTTGAAGATTCGGGCTTTGTAAACTTCAATTTCGTAAAAGGGGGTATGGGAAGCCTCAATTACTCCACTGCCGTATGGAATAAAAACATGGAGAGCAGTATGCTGATCATAGCAGAGAACGGAAGTATCAAGATAGGCGGCCAGTATATGAACGAAGTGGAATATTGCCATATCAAAGATTATACCTTACCGGAACTGGCACCCACCAACCCCGGGAATGATTATGGCCCTTATAAGGGATCAGCCCAGAATCATAATTTCGTGATCAGCAATGTGATCAGTGTACTAAAAGAAAAAGGTTCGGAAAGTATTACTACTAATGTGCTGGAAGGGATGAAGGTGGTAGATATTATTCAACGGATTTATGCTTTAAAAAAATAATAAATGATTATCCGCATAATGTCCGTTGATTTATTGAACATCATATG